>CAYZOW010000011.1:6218-35182 GCA_964480245.1 uncultured Nitrosopumilaceae archaeon
CGAAGTGCAACGCCCTTTTGATTCCATGCGTGAGTGTTTTTTGGATCCAATGATATCACTTTGTCAAAACATTCTAGTGCCTCATCATATTTGGCATCTTCCAAAAGGAGTGTTCCTTTTTCAATAAGAATAGATATTTCAGCACTCATGTGTGTTATTTGACATTCTGCCTAAAGTGATTTTCTAATGCGGGATATTCATTGCAATAACTTCTGACATTAGTTTTGCAGCAACAGCCGCAGTTGCGCCATTATCGTATTGAGGGCACAGCTCTACTATATCCATACACCTGACCCTTTTTTCCTGTAATGCATATACCACATCAAATAGCTCCCTAGATGTGATTCCCAATGCTTCTGGATTACCAACACCTGGTGCAAATGCGGGGTCTAAAACATCCAAATCTACGCTGAGATAGATTTTATCAAAGGTTGAAACAGCATCTTTTACCAATTTTGCACCATTACCATCCCGTATGTCTTTATCTGTAATGGTTCTAACTTTATGTTCTTCTTTGAATGCAAGTTCTTCTTTAACAAAGGATCTAGCACCTACATGGATTATATTTTCTGCTCCGCGCTTTTCAATGATTCTACGAAGGTATGCAGCATGGCTTAGTTTAATGTCAGCGTATTCATCGCGCAAATCATAATGTGCATCAAAAACAATGTAGCCAACATCTTTTGGAAAGCTCATGTATGTTCCATAAGTTAGAGAATGTTCGCCTCCAAGGATGATTATCTGTTTTTCTTTTTTAGCAAGTTCTCCTGTTATTTTGCCTACCATGTCTATCATTTCTGAAGCTACAACTGTGTGTTTTGTATTTCCAAGATCTTCGATGTTTACTGCTTCCAAATCCACGTTGAATCTAGTTGAAAATATCTCAATGTTGTTAAACGCAAGTCGTATTGCATCTGGACCAAATCTTGTACCTGGTCTAAAAGAATGAGTCGAGTCAAAAGGAATACCATATACGATTGCAGAAACGTCTCCTGCTTCGTTTGGACTAGTAATGAGCGGATTTCTATTCAGATAAAGATCAAGAAAACTCATTTTTGTTTAAAAGTCTGTTGCCCTCATATAGATATTTAGCTAAAGTTTAATCAAAAGATTTAGTTGGTAATTGCGGGCTTGTTGTATATGCTGCATTGTGGGTGAACCTGCTCCTCGCTAGTCTTACCGCATTGGTGACAAATGAATCGCATTGTTTTCCTGCATACTGGGCATGTTTGAAATTCTTGCATATCTGCACCACATGTCCTGCATAAATCTATTCGCATATTTATAAAAATTACAATATCCTCTTATAAATTATGTGAATATTAGCCATACATAATTACACTCAACAGTTCATTATTTTAAACTTAGTTCCAAAAGAACTGATCTAGTCCTGTTTGCTTTGGTGCACCAATTAGTGTATTAAAATCAAGGTCCATCGAGGAAAGAATTTGATCAAAAGTACTTTCCATAAATTCCATGTATTTTGCAGAATCAATCTCGTCTGGTCGTGCCATTTCAACTGGTTTTACGCCGGGTTTGTTTATTATTTTGACGTATGATATAATATCACCTTTTTTTATTTCTCTGATCTGTTCTAAGAGTTTGGCTGCACGTATGTGTTGTGGCACAATTTTTACATATTCTGATGGTGCTTTGCTTATCATAACATTAAAGGTAAGCTCAGAAAGTGGAATCTCTTTTGCCTTTAGTTTTTTCGCATACTGCGATATCATATTACTAATTTTTTCTTTTGACTGTGCAAATTCTTCTGTTGTCTGTACTTTAGATAAAATTTCAAGTATTTCGTAAAATAGGGTTTTGATGAAAGGGGGAGTGTGAGATTTTTTTCCTGTCAATCCCTTAACATCAACTTTACCATCCTTTTGCACCCCAAGATAATTTTTCTTTCTTGTGCTTAAGACAACATATCTATATTCTTTATCAAGATCTAAGTCTACGCCAAATTCTTTTTTTGCCCAATCAATTACAGTTTGAATCTGTTTTTTTGTAGGATCTTTTAGAAATAAAGAATCAGTATCGCCATACAAAACTTCGATTCCTACGGACTTACATTTTTCTATTGTTTCTAAAATGGTGTATCTGCCTACTGCCGTAGTGGCTTCTGCAACAGGCAAACAGTATAGTGGAAAGATCTCAGCACCCATCACTCCATAGCTTGCATTTAATATGACTTTGAGTGCTTGGCTTACTACTGTGTAAAGCTGCCTTTGATCTTCGGTAAGTGCAGCATTCTTTGAGAGGCTCTTGTAATAATTAACCCTAAGGTCTCTTAATGAACCGATCAAAAGCGCTGTAAGACCATTTTTACGCGTACAAACCCAATGGTTTGTCCCAGGAATGGTGTTTTTTCTGCATTCTTGGTGTGGACACCTTACAGTCTCATATGAAAGATTTCGTACTTTTATTATGCTAGGGTACAGGCTTGCAAAATCCATCACAGATACGCTAAAGTGTATTCCTTCTTGTGGTTCGATAACCAATCCACCGCGGTACTTTTTGTCTTTAATTATGGCCTCTGTTGACACAGCAGTAGATTTTTGATCAAGCTCATCCCTACGCGGTATCAAAAAGTTGTGCTTTCGGTGTTCAAAATAAAACAGGCTTCTAATCCACTGTGATACTCCCAGTCTTGATATGTCATCAATTGGCATTCTTGCAATTCTTGTAATGACAACAAATAGATCCATCAGTAGATCATTGTTGAAGCTTGTTAGCATGTGTGTTAGTCTTGCATCATTGTAACAATAGTTTGCAAGATCATACAAAGAGAGGTCATCAAGTTCACCGTCATAATCAAGTTTTGATTCATTTAGTAGCCCTTCAGTTATGCTGTTTAGTGAAAAGTCGGTGTACTTGTGACTAAACGCGTATATTTGAAAAGAACGGTTTGAAAACGTTCTGTACAGATCAATGTGAACACCATGCTTTAGTGTTGCTGAATCACGCATCATGATCAAAGGAATGTCCTTTGATTCTATTCCCAACCTTTCAGCTCTGTTGTAAATATATGGCATATCAAATTCATCTCCGTTAAAGGTAATTACAAATGGATAATCAGTCAAAACCTTGAAAACATCTTTTATCATGTCTTTTTCTTCTTCACAAAACACAACTTTAACGTCTGTAGGAATCTCGTTTGTGCCTGCTTGCTTATCTTTTTTCTTTAGTACAAAGACCTGTTTTAGCCCATCACTTCCGGCAAATGCAGCTGCAGTAATTCTTTTATCTGCCACCTTTGTGTCTGGAATCCTGCCTGGCTCAGATTCTACTTCAATATCAAAGCTTACTCTTCTAATTTTTGGAATTGGCTGGTTTAGTAAGTTAGCCCAATCTGATATGTGGTTTTGAAATTCTTTTGAATCAATTATGCCTATGTTTGTAACTTTGTCCCATAACAGACCTTTTAGTGCAAGTTGTACTTCGTCTGGAATCTCGTAGCTAAATGGTTCAACCTTGCCGTTTACTATTTTATAATATCTTCCAACAATAAGAGAACTGTCATAAAGATAATTCTCATAGTATTTGATGTCAGACTCCCAAGTTTCAATTATGTTTCGTATGCTCTTGTCTGTTTGTGTACCACCGATTGCAAGTGGATCTGCAACTACTATTTTAGTTACTTGAATGGTTTTATCTTTTATCAAGTCCTGTTTTTCTGTTTTCTCAAGTCTTAGCACATCTTTTCTGTCTGATAAAAACTTCAAGTCTTCTGGGTCTAGCTTTGAATAGCAATATGGTTTATGGCCTGTATTATCAGTCCATAACAAAATTTTTTGTGATTTAGGTTCATAAAACTTTAAAACCGCTGATTTTTTTTGGCTGTCGTAGGCTGCCGAAACAAGCAATGCGGTTGGCATTGTTGTTGTTACTTCATCTACCGCCCCCAAAACGTTTTGTTGCATGTATACTCCTTACTTTGTTGGAATCAAATTTACTTTTGGATTATCAGGTAAGATCTTTATCCAGTATTCAATTCTTTTCTTGTCCATAATGACTACCTCAAGCCCTGCCTCCTTTAGAAGATTGTAATCAGTTTCTGGATATGAGCCAAGACAGACTATGCGCTTTATGCCTATAGTTATGGCCATTTTGCTACACTCTAGACACGTCACAAATGTTGTATAAAGTGTAGTGTCCTTTGTGCCAGAACCTACACCCAAAATGGCACAGTGCATAATCGCATTTGCCTCAGCATGATTACAAATACACCTATCAAGTCCCTCGCCAGACTCTAACTTTCCTTCTGCCCTAAGAAGACACCTCTCACAGCCTCCCTCAAAGCAGTTTTTTACTCCAGGGGGAGTTCCGTTATAGCCTGTTGCAATTTGTCTATGATCACGCACAATTACTGCGCCTACCTGCCTTGTGATACAATTTGATCGAAGCTTGGCTAGCTCTGCTTGGAGCATAAAGTACTCGTCCCAACTTGGACGTTCAAACGAACCTTTCATACAAGCATTGATGATTGCCGCAATATAAGATTTGAAAGAAACTTTTTACTTGTCAAAAAGAAGATGATGTTGCTTGGTTTCTCAGTACCTAGAACATAGATTGATCAAAAAGGACACCATAGAATACAGAGAGTATCAGATAAATTTAGCAAATCAAGCGATAAAAGAAAACTGCCTGATCGTTCTGCCTACAGGTCTAGGTAAAACAACAGTTGCATTACAAGTGATTGCAGAGTTTTTATCAAAAAGAACTGCTGGTATTTTATTTCTCGCACCAACAAGAGTTCTTGCACACCAACATCATGTGTTTTTAAAAAACAACCTTCTGATAGATGATATTGCTTTTATTACAGGAGAAGATCCTGTTGCAAAGAGAAAGAAAATGTGGTCTAATAGTGTGATATGTGCAACTCCAGAAATCACAAAAAACGATCTTGACAGGCAACTTATGAGTCCTGATCAGTTTAGCTTGATAATTTTTGATGAGGCGCATCGAACTATAGGAGACTATGCCTATTCCGGAATTGCAGAACGCTTCAAAACTACAAATGCCAGAATAGTAGGCATGACTGCAACTCTTCCAAGTGAAAAGGAAAAAGCTACGATGATACTACAAACATTAAAAATTACTAGCATAGCCCAAAGAACAGAAGACAGTCCTGATGTAAAACCATACGTACAGCAAACAGACACACAGTGGATTACAGTTGAACTCCCAGTTGAGATGAAAGAGATACAAGCCTGCATAAGAGCGGCATTAGAATCAAGATATCAAGAGCTACGAAGAGTTGGTCTTAACCTATCAGATAGCAAATCACTTTCACAGCTTCTAAAGATGCGTGAATTTGTCATAAGGCGAAACAGAAGAGCCGCCAAGCCACTTTTTACGGCGATAAGGATAATTCATGCACTAAATGTCTTAGAGTCTCACGGAATCACGCCATTCTTAAGGTTCTGTGAGAGGACACAAAAAAAGAAGGGGGTTGGAATAAGAGACCTTTTTGAAAATGACCTAAATTTTGTAAAGGCCATTAGGCTTGCAAAGGCTGCTCAAGCAAATGGCATAGAACATTCTAAAATTATCAAATTAAAAGAGGTTTTAGAATCAGTTACAGGAAAGGCGCTTGTTTTTACAAGCTATAGAGACTCGGTTGAGGTAATACATCAAAAGCTAGTTGAAATGGGAATTGCTGCAGGATTTTTAATTGGTAAAGCAGGTAAAACAGGACTCAAACAAAAAAAGCAGATAGAAACAGTACAGAAATTTCGAGATGGCGAATACAAGGTTCTAATAGCGACACGTGTTGGGGAAGAGGGATTAGATATTTCTGAAGTCAGTCTTGTTGTATTTTTTGATAATGTTCCAAGCTCAATAAGATACATACAAAGAAAAGGGCGCACAGGTAGAAAGAATTACGGTAGATTAGTTGTCTTGATTGCAAAAGATACTACTGATGAAACCTATTACTGGATTGGAAAGCGAAAGGTGGCTGCAGCAAAGAACATGGGAGAAAAGATGTCAAAAGTCTTAGAAAAGCAACAGTCAGAGGTTGCAAAGACAGGTCTTGATGCATTCCTTTAGTTTATTTGAAAATTTGTTCTCTGATTTGTGGTATCATCTTGTAGACCATGTTTTTTATTCTCATAAGATCCTCCGATGTAGGCATAGCCTGTTTGAATGTAGTAATAGCTGCGGTAGCCATACCCAGACCCATACCAACCACAAGACCATAAACAAACTCCTTTTGATCGCTTACCTTTAGAATATCATTACTGCTTTGTATTTCATAAAAATGAGCAGGGATTGACTGTATTGCACCATCAATTGTTCTCTTTACAAGTTCTTCTAGCGTTTGATTTTCATCCATACAAAGACCTGGCGTAACCATGATAATAAATACGTAGAAACAGTATGTTTCATCTTATACAGACATATCCATTTATTGAATTTGCGTTTAATTTTATTTGTAATATGAATTTAAGAGTATGGAGTCTTACCGCAATAACATTAGCAGTATGTCTTACAAGTAGTGCATTATTTGTAAATTCTTCATTTGCAGAAGACAGCCCAGCAAGAAAGGCAATGAAAGAAAAAAATAAACAATATGACGAAGAAAAAAAAGTAAAACTAGCTGAAAAAAAGGCAACCTTAAAAGCATATAAATTAAAAATTTTGGAATCTAAATTAGCAAAGTATATAGAGAAACAAAACGCAAGTCCTAATCCAGCATTCCAGAAAAGAATTGATGACCTAAATGCAAAGATTACTGCATTAAAGAATAAACCTTAATTCAGACGCAACAGATTATAATTTTTAAATACATTGTAATTTCAACAAAACTATGATTGAAAGATGGCACAGGATACTGACTGCATCAGTGTTTCTTATTCTGATTGTGCATATTCCTATTAATGTAAGTGCCCAAACAACTTCAAATGGAATAACTGCTACTACTAACAAATTGACATACAAAGCTGGTGAAAAGGTTATCATAAATGGTACGGTAGAAAAAATAGTAGAAGGAAAACCGGTAACAATTCTTATTCGAAATCCCATTCAAAATGTTTACAATGTGGGACAAGTTGATTTGTTAGGCAATGTTTTCATCCATGATCTTGTGATCAGTGACACCTCCAAGCCAGGTGTGTATACTGTCGAAATAAAACATGGAACCGAGAGTATCAAACTGCAGTTTATAGTGAGTACAGGCCTGGTACAAACTATTCTTATTGGAACCAGTGCCATCAAAGTTAGAGGCGACGAGATGGCATTAATAAAATACAAAAATGTGCAGGTTTCAACACAAGAAAACTCCATAACTATAGAGCTTGATATAACTACCGTCTCAGATAACCCGATAATGCAGGAATTTGAAATTCCAAAAGAAGTCATTGATTCCCCTGGTCAATCTCTAATTGTAGAGGTTAATAACGCAGTTCTTAATTGCTCCGAAACAGAAACCAATACTGCCAGAATACTCAATTGTCTTATTCCTCCCTTTGCAACGGTCATGAAAATAACAGGTACTTCAGTGATTCCAGAATTTGGTCCAATGATTATCACAATTTTAATGATTAGTATGATAGTTAGCATACTGTATGCAAGAATCAAACTGAGAAAGTCTTATTATTAGTACTTTTTTCTATCATACATATTGATCGCATATATTTTAGCAACATGTATACCAGGTCACGAAAAAGAAGTCATAGCAAAAATCAAAGTTTTGCCTGAAGTAATTGAAGTAAATGGCGTAATGGGAAGATACGATGTATTCGTCAAAATTTCTGCGGATAATGCGTTAAAAGTTGACTCAGCTATAGGCAAGGTGCGAAGTGTTCCTCATATAACAAGTACATTTACAATGCCTGTCATATATGGTCAAGGCGGCACCATTGATGATGAAAAATAATTACAAATCCAATTCGCTTTTTTCTTGCAGTCTTTCAGTAAGCTCAAGATAACTACACGGATCGAGTTGTTTGGCAAACCCCTTGTCTATGTTGATTAAATAAATAGAATGCAGCCTAGCGTTTAGTACATCATCAGAATCTATTGGCGGATTTTTGTAAAACCTATCACATAGTGTTTTTATTTTTTTTAGCTCGTTTGCAGATCTTTCACTTGGTGGTTTTAGAAATAATTTTGGTATTGGCAATATGCCTACTACCGGCGTGGCAAGTGCAAACTTGGAGCAGTATTTACTGTATCTAGCAATCTTGCTTGCAATTCTTGCCACATAGTAATCTATAGTATCCAATGCGTGATCTGGCGGAGTAAATCCAGTCTCTATTTCCATAATAAACATGCCATCGCCTTTTGTTGCAAAAACATCACAAACAAGATTGTCAGATAGATGTCTTTCTATATCTACAGAATAGCCCTGGGAGATTAGATTTGAGGCACAGATTATCTCAAGCACAGAGTGGTTTATTTTCACCAGATTCTGGGTGTATAATTCTACTAGTCTTTCACGTACATAGTTTATCTTTGATTTTATTTCTTCACTCTGTCCTTTTGACAGTCTTTGTGCTATAGTATAGATATCGTCTGTGAATTTTTCTACGTCCAAAATCTAGCTAACCATCGTTTTTGGGTTTTAAGAAGATAGCTGCACACAAATCCTTGTTTTACTCATGATCATAATTTAAAAAGGGAGTATAGTAATCCACCCCTCGTTGGATATAAAAAACATCACAGTGTTGGGCTCTGGCATAATGGGTCATGGCATTGCACAGGTTTCTGCCATGTCTGGATACAATGTTGTCCTTAGAGATGTAGAACAACAATTTTTGAACAAGGCGATGGAGAAAATTAGATGGAGTCTTGACAAACTTGTATCAAAACAGAAACTCTCACAACAAGATTCTGATAAGATATTTTCAAGAATAAAACCAGTGGTTGATCTTTCCGAGTCACTAAAAGACTGCGACTTACTAATTGAGGCAGTACCAGAAATAATGGAACTAAAGAAAAAAGTTTACGCTGAAGTTGATAAGGTTGCAGATAAAAAAACAGTCTTTGCATCAAATACTAGCACACTCCCTATAACTGAGATTGCAAATACGACAGATAGACCAGAAAAATTCATTGGCATTCACTTTTTCAACCCACCTCAACTTATGAAATTGGTAGAGGTGATTCCTGGAAAAAAAACTTCAAAGGAGTTAGTAGAAATGACAATGAAGTTTGTAAGATCGGTTTCAAAGGAACCTGTTCTGTGCAAAAAAGATGTGGCTGGATTCATTGTAAATAGGATATTCATTCCGCTTGTACATGAAGCTGCGTGGGCAATTGAGCGAGATGATGCGTCCATGACTGGAATTGATTCTGCAGTAAAGTTCAGACTGGGCTTTCCCATGGGCATATTTGAGCTTGCAGACTTTACTGGGCTTGATGTAATTCACAAAGCTACAGAAGAAATGCATTCAAGAGACAAAAAGGTAATCAATCCACATCCAAAAATAAAAGAACTTTTTGAACAGAAAAAACTGGGTCAGAAAACAGGATCAGGGTTTTATGAATATTCTGGTGACAAGTATGAACGCGTCGCTTTATCAGAGGAGCTAGCAAGTAAATTCAACCCAATTCGCCTTGTTGCCAATATGTTAAACAATGCCTCCTGGCTTGTTACAAATCAGGCAAGCGACATCCCAGAAATCGAAAAGGCGTTGCAGCTTGGGATGGGACTTAAAAAACAAATATTTGAAACTGGAAAGGAATTTGGAATTTCCAACATAGTAAACGAGCTAAAGACACAGGCAAAAAAGTATGGCCAATTTTATGAACCAGACCCGTTGCTTGTAGCTATGCAGAAGTAATCTTTTTCAAGATATATTTTACAGCTTCTTTTGGGGAATCTACCCCGACTATTTTGACGTTTTTTTTGTGATCAAGATATTTGTCCGTAAACATGTCTGCAATTCCTCCTGTATTTTTTATTGCTACAATAGGTTTTTTGTGCATGTATGCTGCACATGTTTCAGAAAGGGTACCAGAACCGCCACCAATTATTATAACTCCATCTGCAGAAAGTGCGTTAAGAAAATCTCTTGCCAAACCAATTCCACTTGGAATGACAATATCACAGTATTCGTTTGCAAATGATGGGTCATTTTGTGGAATTATTCCCACTGTAAGACCGTCTGCATCTTTTGCTCCATGGCAAGCTGCACGCATAACTCCACCAAGACCTCCAGTAATCAAAACTGAACCTGATTTGGCTATTTCAAGACCAGTTTCATATGCCACTTTCTCAAGTTCTGGTGTAGAACCGTTTTCATTATTTCCAACTACCAGAATCTGTCTTTTTTTTGTCAATATGATACGTAAAAGAGTGCATAATAAAAATCGTAAATTTACTTGATCCCTTGACTACCATAAAGAATATTAAAACAAATACATAACTTCGGTTATGAAAGAACGTACAATGCCTGTTTGCCTTACCTCTGATCAGTACAAAATGATCGAAGAAATGGCTAAACAGAAAGGAATGCTAAGTTCAAGTCAACTCATAGAAGAGTTATTAAATGAAGGTTAATCTTGTTTTCTCGAAAAATTAGTACAACCTTTTTTTAACGGAAAATCATACTTCGTATGTGGGATTATTAAGCCGCAAGCCATCATTTTGCGCTGTTTGTAAGAAGGGTATTTCACATAAGCATAGACCAAAGCGCGAATGGAGTGTTGAGGGCCCTTTGTGTTCAGACTGCTACATAAATGAAATGAAAAAGTACTATGATTTAAGTGTCAGACAAAAATGTGTCATTTGTGGAATAGAAAAGAATGTGCCAGATTTGTGGGAGCCAAGATGGCAGTGGGAAATGAAAGGTCTTCTTTGCAAAACTTGTTTTGACAAAAAAGAAGAATCGTTTAACAAATTAAAGAACTTTTGTAGCTTGTGTGGAGCAAAGCTTGGCACCATAAGGTACAATCCAAAAAAGCACTGGTCAATAGGAGGTCAGATGTGCAAAAATTGCTGGAACTCACAAAAGGCAAAGAGTGAATAAATGATGCATATTTTTAAAAAATTCAAATGTGAAAAGTGCCAAAAAAAATTCAGGCAACAAGAAGAACTTATGCAACATGAGCAGGTAGTTCACGGAAAAGATGTAATGTATGATTGCAAAGAGTGTAACCAGTTCTTCTCAAGTATGGAACAAATGCGCACTCATTTGCAAAGATATCATTCGTACAAAGGAAGTAGAGATTCTAGATAGCTTTTATCGTCTTTACTATTGGTGGTCTTAGTTTATTGAAGACTCTGAATCCACAGATGCATTTTATCTCTGGCAACCTGCTTAATTCAGATTGTGTAACATTCGTTCCGCACCGCATACAAGCATAAACAACATTGAAACTTGTAGACTGTTCTTTTTCCTGTATAGGTACGTCAGAATTCTCAGATGCCATGATTTTAATCAAATTTGCCTGTAATTTAAGGCTAACAGAATTATTTCAGAGTAAGCTCGATGTAAACGTCATTTGGAATTTTTATACGCATAAGCTGTCTTATGGCTCTATCATCTGCACTTAGATCTATGACACGTCGGTGTATACGCATTTCCCATTTCTCATATGTGTTTGTTCCCTGACCACATGGAGATTTTCTGGTTACAACATTTAGCCTTTTTACAGGAAGTGGTGTTGGACCCTTTACTTTAACTCCTGTTTTTTCTCCTATTCCTTTGATTTCATTACAGACGCCATCAAGCCTAAGCAGACTCGTGCTTGTTAACTTGATTCGGGCCAGTTGCGTCATTCAGATCACTAGGCGGTGTATTTTTCAGTTATATCCTTAACAACGCCTGCAGCAATTGTAGCACCCATATCTCTGAGTGCAAACCTACCAAGTTCTGGAAAGTCTTGGAAGGTTTCGATTGCTAGGGGTCTGACTGGTCTTATTCTTACTATTGCAGAATCACCTGCTTTGAGAAACTTTGGATCCTTTTCTTCAGCGGCACCAGTTTGTGGGTTAATCTTTGCTTCAAATGCAACAATAGTTGCTGCAACTTGTGCTGTGTGTGCATGCATTACTGGTGTATAACCAGGTGCAATTGCAGTTGGGTGATGAATAACTATGATTTGTGCACGGAATTCTTTTGCAACATTTGGTGGATTATCAGGAGTTCCGATTACATCACCTCTCTTGATATCTTTCTTATCTATACCTCTGAGGTTGAAGCCAATGTTATCACCTGCTTCAGCAGATTCCATCTGTGTGTGGTGAGTTTCAATTGTTTTAATTTCTCCTGTTGCACCAGAGGGCATTACTACAATTTTTTGTCCAGGTTTTACTATTCCAGTTTCTACTCTGCCTACAGGTACTGTTCCGACACCTGTAATGGTATAAACGTCTTGAATTGGAATTCTTAATGGCTTGCCAACTGGCTTTTCTGGGAGTTTGAAATCATCAAAAGATTCATACAGTGTCTTTCCAGTCCACCACTTCATATTTTCAGATTTTTTAACTAGGTTATCGCCTTTCCATCCAGATATTGGAACGATGGGAACAGATTCTACTTTGTAGCCAACAGATTTTATCAATTTTTCAGCCTTTTCCTTTGCAGCCTTGAAGGCTTGCTCTGAATAGTTGCTGTCGTCCATTTTGTTTATTGCTACAATTAGCTGACCTACACCAAGAGTCCTCAAAAGGAAGGCGTGCTCTCTTGCTTGTCCTCCTGATGCAACTGCTGTGTCACACTCACCTTCTTTTGCAGAAAGAACGAGAGTGGCACAATCAGCCTCGGAAGCTCCGGTAATCATGTTTTTGATAAAGTCCCTGTGACCAGGTGCATCAATTAATGTAAAGAAGTATTTTGGTGTTTCAAACTTTTGGAACGCTAGATCTATTGTGATACCTCTTTCTCGTTCATCTTTAATGTTGTCCAGAACCCAAGCATACTTGAAAGTATCACCCTTGCCAGTTTTTTCTGACTCGGCTGCATGTTGGGCAATAGTTCGTTCATCGATAAGACCAAGTTCAAGCAACATGTGACCCATGGTAGTTGACTTTCCGTTATCGATGTGTCCTGTAACTATCATGTTCAAGTGTGGCTTTTTACTAGCGCTCATAACGAATCCTCAAACGCTGGGGCTTTATTACCATTTCGATTATTTGGGATTCTTTTGAGTAAATTTTGAATAATTTAGTGATCGAACTTTGTCGATCAACTATTTTTCACATACTATAAATCAAAGTATTTTCTGACTAGGGATATTGAAAGTTACAATCAGTGTTATCAAAGCTGATGTAGGTGGAATTGGTGGACACACAAGACCAAGTGATGGTCTACTAAATGCAGTTAGAAATACAGTAAAACCTCAAGTAAAAAAAGACAATAAAGGTCTTCTGATTGATTCCTATATCGGATTTTGTGGCGACGATATTCACATTGTAATGACTCACACAAAAGGAGCCGACAACAAGGAAATTCATCAGCTTGTATGGAAAGCTTTTGAAGCAGCAACTAAAGTTGCAAAAGAGGAAGGTCTGTATGGAGCTGGTCAGGATCTTTTAAAAGATTCTTTTTCAGGCAATGTAAAGGGCATGGGACCTGGTGTTGCAGAAATGGAGTTTGAAGAAAGACCCAACGAAGCCTTTACGATTTATGCAGCTGATAAGACAGAGCCTGGCGCATTTAACTATCCTTTTTACAGAATGTTTGTCGATGCTCTAAGTAATACTGGACTAATTGTAAATCAAACCCTCGCAAGGGGAGTTAAGATAAATGTCATGGATGTTGAAAAGGGCAAGGTCGCTCAACTTAACATGTGGGAAGACAAGCCCACACTTGAGGCCGCTTTGATGTATCCAGGAAGATATGTCATTTCGTCCGTGTATACAAAAGACAACATTCCTATCCTTGCAGCTTCTACAGACAGATTACATAACATTGCAGGAAAATATGTTGGGAAGGATGATCCTATTTGCATTATAAGAACACAAAAAGATTTTCCAGCAACTGAAGAAGTTGGCAGTGCCTTTAACAATCCTCACTATGTTGCAGGCAATACTAGAGGAAGCCATCACATGCCGCTAATGCCAGTAAAAATAAACTCTCCAGCAAGCATCAATTTTGCAATACCCATAGTCAGCAGCCTTGTTTTCAGTATGCACAATGGTAAACTCATTGGACCAGTAGATGGTTTTGGGACAGATGACTGGGATTATATTAGAACCATTGCAACAAAGCGCGCTTTGGTAATGCGAAGCCAGGGATTTGTACATCCTGCTACATTGGTTCCCTCAGAGCTGGAATATGCCGAAGGATATAGGGCAAGGATGAATGTTCTTTGGAGTAAGATGAAACCATTGGGTTCAAGTCATGCATCACATACACATCATCAGCAAAAACTAAAAACGAATGCTCGCAAGAAGAAATAATGATTTGTTTATTATCAATTTCAAAAACTACGATGAGATATCAGGTTTAAGAGCCGCAAAGCTAGCAAAAATAGCGGAAAAAGTTTCTAAAAAATATAGAGTTAGAATAGCAATAGCTCCTCCACAACATACACTTTCTGAAATAGCCAGATACTCCATACCTGTTCTTGCACAGCATCTTGATGATGTAAATATGGGAGGTACCACAGGATTTATGGTTCCTGAAATTATAAAAAAATCTAAAGTTCAAGGTTCACTAATAAATCATAGTGAACACAGAATCCCAGAAAAACAGATCAAAAGTGTGGTTTCAAGACTTAAAAAACTCAAAATGATCTCAGTAGTGTGCGTTAAAAATGTAAATGAGGCAAGAAAATATGCAAAGCTTGGCCCCACCTATATAGCGATAGAGCCACCTGAGCTTATAGGAACTGGAAAGGCAGTCTCAAAAGAAAGGCCCAAAGTCATAACAAAATCAGTCGTTGCAGTCAAACAAGCAAAAAACTCTACAAAACTTCTTTGTGGAGCAGGGATTGTTTCAGGAAAAGATGTATCAAAAGCCATGCAACTAGGTGCAAGTGGTATTCTTGTAGCAAGTGGCATAGTAAAAGCAAGAAACTGGAGTGCCATAGTAGAAGAGTTTGCTAAAGCAATTTCAAAAAACCAGAAAGGTTGATAACCCAATCGTAATAATGGGCGTTAAGTCAATATCTTTTATAAAATTTCATTATTAGTTGTATTTACCTCTTTTCTACGTAAATAGTATCAGTTCCTAGAAATGCAGTAGTATCGGTTGTAAAGCCAGTCAGTTTTATTGCAGATGATTGCTTTAATGGGATACTGCTGATAGCTTGACATAAATCAGATTTTGATAGTTGCAACAATACATCAATATCTTTATCCTTATCCAAATCTCTAAGAGTTATTTTTCCAATTGTTTTTACAGAAATGTTTTGTATTTTTAAGGTTGAAGGATTTACCTTCGCCGCATTAAACGTAGCATCAGAATAAAGTGCTACTTCCACGGTTCCCGTAATTTGTTTACATGATAGTTTATTGTCCACAGTTCTCGGTATCATGTTAATGGTAGTTGTATGATAGTCACTAAAGCAAAATGGCACGGCGGTAGAATCCTCTACTGTGTTTATCCCATCAGTTGCTATGATTTTAACAAAAACAGAACACGATTTAATGTTTGGCGGAACTACAAAAGTATGTATCTGTACTCCTTCCTTTCGTGCAATTGGAACCCAAAACTCTCCTCCATTATCACTTAGATAAAGTAAATAAGTCAAGACATCTCCATCGAGGTCTCCTGATACCCAGTTTACTTGGACTTGTTCCCCTGGGCCATAGATATTTCCTCCATTTGTCTCAACTACGTTTAGTGTAGGGACGCTATCAGATACAACTCTCTCAAACATTACGTTGTTTATATTTCCAGTAGCATCCGTTATTATGATCTTACGAGTATTCTCAACATCTGGAATGTTCAAGTACAAAAGTTCGGTTTCCGAATCACCGCCTATACCAGGTTTCAAACTTTCAAAACCTGTTTCTGCTATCACTTCTTGTTGTTTATCAAGATAAAATATTCTAAAGGGACCTGGATTGTTCAACGGTATGTCAGCTACCCCCTCAAACCTAAACCATGGAAGTGGTTGTTCGATTCCATTTACTACCAGACCTCTTATACCAATTAACTGCGGGTCAAAGACTGATCCTATCCTTAAACCCTCGGCAAGTTGTTCCCATGTATATCCATCTATCCATTTGGGAAACTCACTATCCCCACTTTCCACCCCGTATGACATAAAAGTGCGCGGAACACTACTTTCCCTGCATGAAAAGAGATCCGATGGCTCGAATTGACCCATCTCGCAATGCTTTTCAAGCCAATACCCTTCTGCGGTGATATCAGAACAAAGGTGACCTTCCTCACTATTACTATCACAATGCAATGGATTATCAGTACGAACCCAACCGAATGTATGGGCAAGTTCCTGCGCTGTTATATCTATGCGTTCCTCTTCAACCCGAACTGCTGGATGGGTGAGATATGCCACCTCTCCACCTGCTTGGCCTGGCCAAACATAAGCTACCAAATCTCTATGGGGAGTTGGATCATCGTTAAGACCGTAGATTTCTAATTCTGTTAATACTTCACCATCTCCAGCATTTCCTGCCCCTTCAAATGGAATACATGACATAACGGGTACCCATTTTCTATCGCCTTCTTCTGCAACTGGAAAAGTGCCTTGTAAGTATGGTCTCACGTCATCGTAGTAGGATTGCATCCTATCACAACTAATCGGAGAGTAATAATATGGTAAAAACAAAACACGTAGCTTTTTTGTTTCATAAACTGGAGAACAACCTTGTATAAGATTATTTGATTCATCAAATTCCTCTACTGTGGGGGTGTGGATCATAACTTCAAAACAGAAACTGCCAAGAACCTCAGGATATGAAAACAAGAATTTCCCTGATTTGAGGAATACTCTACTGTCTCCAGGAAATATTTGGATAGATTCTTTACCTTCTAATGTACCAATCACCTGTTCATTTTCATCCTTTACAGTACCCTCCCACGAAGCTACTACAGGAATATCAGTATCAAAGGTGTTCCTCACATCAAGATAAAAAAGAAATGGTTTGTGTGCTATAAGAATATCAGAGTGAAATGTGGAGTGAAAAGGTTGTGCATCTTGAAGTATTAGATCATTATCGTTCGACTCTTGTGCCTTAGAATCAGTTCCAGAAAGCATAATGGATAAAAAAATTGCCGCCACGGCAAAAATAATAAATAGGCCTATTTTTCTCGTGTTTTTTATATTTTTTAATTGTATTTATTTATGATCTGTCAGATTTTGGCATTTTTGAAATTTATTGAATTATGTGATTGTTTTTACATACTTTTTTGATCTATTTTTTTCTTGGATGATTAGTTGCCCAAGGTTTAGGAATTCCTTAGTTTGTTCTTAGATTCCAGATGAGATATTTCAGATCGCTTAAGTATTACATTATTGTATCATCTGGTCATTGTATCGAAAGCTGGTGTGCACTGGAGCGATATCGTTCTTAGTGGCTATTGCTCTTGTCACAAATTATTTTTATGAAATCGGAGATGTTTCCCCTGCATACGCTCAAGTAGTCAGGGATAAGGTAACAATAATTGATGGTTCTAAATTCGCTAATGGTATTTCTGGTGATGAGATCAAAAAAAGCCTTACCGTAGGAGCCGAACCACTTGGAATAGCAGTCAACCAAAAGACAGACAAGTGGTGTGTAGCAGTTGAAGCTGCTGGCACTGTAGTATTAGGAAAAGGTTCAAACAACAAAAATCTCGTTGGTATAGTTACAGGACCTAGCAATCATGGAGCAGATTGGGATCAACTCAAAAATGTGTGTTATGTAACAAATACAAACCAAGACGCCGTGATAGCAATTGATGGCAAAACCAATACGATTAAAGCAACCATACCTGTAGGTCCCGATCCTATTGAGGTTGCTGTTAACGAAAAAACGTGTAGGGTGTATACAGCTAACCAAGGCGATAGTACGGTATCGGCAATAAATTGTGCAACAAATCAAGTCATTGCCACATTCAGCATAGGTGTAGGTGCTAGTCTTAAAGCAATTGCTTGTAATGAAACAACAAACAAGTGCTATGTAACTGACACAAACGCTGACTCTGTAATAGTAATTGACACAACAAAAATTGAGGACAATATTCCAAAAAATGAGGTGATAGCAACTATCCTTGTAGGTCTCGATCCTTTTGATGTTGCTGTTAACGAAAGAACGTGCAGGGTGTATACAGCTAATGAAGGCGATGGCACGGTATCAGCAATAAACTGTGCAACAAACCAAGTTATTGAGACAGTCAGCATAGTTGTAGGTCCTAGTAATCATGTATTAGTTGTTGATCCAACACGAAACAGAGTCATTGTAGGAAATACTAACGTTGATCAATTGATAGTTTTGTGTGGCTCATGCATTGAAAACGGAATTGTAAATGACGAGATCATTGATACTATACCCGCAATAGATCCGTTGGGAATAACATTCAATGATAGGACAAACACTTACTATGTGACTACTTACTTATGATTAACTTGCTGTATGCCCTAAATGTGGGAGCACTACACAATCCCAAACAATGGGCGTTAAATCAATATCTTTTATAACATTTTATTATTAGTTGTTTGCCTGACAGGTGTAAGAGTCACCCGTCAGCTCTTCTGCAAGTATTCTTGCACAAGTTAAACATACTCAAAAAGAAAAGAAAGCTCTAATCATTGATACTTTTCGTTAGTTTATTTCTGGATAAGGCGAACTGCGTCACAATCCTCAATCGTTGCTCCACCAAACGCTTGCTTCATCTGTCCTTTAATGCACCCCATAGTATCACCAAGTGAGAGATTGGTCTGCGATAGTTTGAAGTGAGCAACGAGATCCATTCTTCCATCGAGGTTTACGTCTTTTAATGACGTCTTTGTTGCAGTAGCTGGTGTTGCAGAAAGACTATCACCAAACTTCAAGGTGGATAGTGTTCTGTCGATTTGGCCGACGTCTAGGTAAACGTCACCAAGTATTGCCACAGCAATGGTTTTCTCGATTTTTAGGTTAATAGTTGCAGGATTCTTTTCACCAGGCTTGACATCGATATTTACTGGCTTTATGTTCGAGTTAGGTGGAAGAGGGAACTGAAGTCCATCTTTAGTAATGATAATGGGGTCTGTATTGCTTGACGGAGTACTAAAGGTAAATGTATCGGGATAAAATGTTAGAGTAGAGCCTGTTCCAATTGTTGCCGATGCAGTAGAACCGTCTGAACCTATCAGGATTTCTTCTACAGGTCCTGTTAGTACCTGCAATGTAGCACTGCCACAGGTCATTACAAAGTTATCACCATCTGATGCTGTAAGAATCATAGCACCGCTACATGCTGAAATCTGCACGTTATCTCCAGGTTCGAGAGGATCAACGTATTCGACTCCAGGAATGTGCTGAAGAGAATTAAATAGTTCAAACGATCCCGTGAGGCTAAGTACTGTTCCTGTTGTTGCTCCACCAAGTGGTACGTTACTGAAATCACTAGAAAATGTATTAGGCTGGGTATCAATGCCGTTGAAGATGCCGTCACCGTCAATATCTGGAGCAGGTTGCCAATCAGGACCTTGATCATCTCCAGGATTATTTGACAGGTTTGTTTGAGTTGCGCCGTTTGCATCCATCACATATATCTGATGATTACCGTCTCTGTCGCTTTCAAACGCAATCTTTGTTCCATCAGCTGACCAGCTTGGCCGAACATCAAATGCAGGATCATCTGTCAGCCTTGTCTGAGCTCCGCCGTTTGCATTCATCACATATATATCAGTATTGCCGTCTCTAACACTTTCAAACGCAATCTTGCCACTATCAGGTGACCAGCTTGGATCACTATCAAGTGCAGGATCATTTGAAAGGTTTGTCTGAGTTGCGCCGTTTTTATCCATCACATATATCTCAAAATTGCCGTCTCTGGTGCTTGCAAACGCAATCTTTGTTCCATCAGGTGACCAGTCTGGAGCATAATCATTTGCAAGGTTGTTTGTCAGTCTTCTCGGAGCATCATCTTGGTCTTCAAGACCCCACGTAAATATCTCAATTTGGCCGTCTACGTTCCTTTCAAACACAATCCATTTTCCATCAGGTGACCAGCTTGGATTGCCATCAAATGCAGGATCATTTGTCACCCTTGTCGGAGCCCCACCGTTTGCATTCATCACATATATCTCACTATTACCGTCTCTGGTGCTTTCAAACGCAATCCTTGTTCCATCAGCTGACCAGCTTGGAGCCCAATCATATGCAGGATTATTTGTCACCCTTGTCTGAGCACCACCGTTTGCATCCATCACGTATATCTCACTATTACCGTCTCTGAGGCTTGAAAACACAATATTGCCATTAGTCCCCGGAAATGGTGTTGTATCAAAGAAATATGTTTGAAAGCCAAAATCACAACCTACTACTCCACAAGGAAATCCTAATCCTAATGCTGTTCCACCAAGGTAAGCATTATCGGGAGCGATGAGCCAAAGAAATTCACCCAAAGAAGCAGCGGTCCTAATTACGTATGTGTTTCCAGGAGTCAATGGTGTTAGTGAAAAATCAAAGTGTTCAATTTTATCACTACCTGCTGAAACCATTTTGGTACTTGAACCCAACAGCGGTCCATCTAAACTACCTTCCCTTATTTCTATTGTAATGTTTCTATCAAGGCTTACTAGAAAAAAAAATATGTCCACCCCAATAAGGTTATCTGCTGTTGGCGTGAAGGATTGACCAAATGCTTCTGAGGAAGAACCGCCTGGACCAATAAAAGAACCCACAAAGCTTTGATCAACTATACCATGACCAAAAGATGGTGAAACAGGTGCTAACAATAATGATGCTATCAATAACGTTGCCAGACCTGTTGCGAAAACCTTCTTTTGCATGCCTTACGTTCATTTATGACCGGTTGTAATAAGTATTATCTTCCAAAATTAGTAGTAAGCTTTGAAACAGATTCGTTGTCCAAAGTTTAGGAATTCCTTAGATTTGTTTTTTGAGAAATGATTTAGCGAAATTTGTCCTAGTTACTATCTAACAAACACCTCACCACATTAGTTTCCACGTTAGGATTTGTTAGAAATAAAAAATAAAAGAAAAAGGAATTATTTCCTCTATTCTTAGGCTGTGGCTCTGGCTAGACAGTCCGTTGTGCTGACAGTATTCGCAGCTGGTGTCGCACTATCATCAATGAGTTGGTCGAAATTTCCAGCAACACCGTGTCTGTCCAAGTGTGCACTCAAAGCGTTATCATTGATGTTGATAACTTTCCATTCTGCTGGAACAACTATTGGGGTATCTAACCCGTCGATGACGCCGTCTCCGTTAGAGTCTGTTGGAATGATTTGTTCTTCCTCGAAATGGCAAACATCGGATTTCGGTAGTTTTGCTGCCATAGCTGGACTGAGCATACCAATTCCCATTGTAACTGCAAACAATGTGATTGCAGTTAGGGTAAGTTTTGTGTTCATTGTTATTTCCATTATTTGAAACCACTGTTATTATGCAAGTGGAAGTGTTGAGACGAGACAAACACACGAGCATTTTCGCACAAAAAAAATGCCTAATATAAAAAAATTGCGTAGCTATGATACTAACACCACGACTTGGTTCATCGAACACTTTTCATGTTTATAAAAATTGCTTGCTATTTTTAAAAATGATTAAATTTTGAATTATTTGTAAATCATTTGTACTATAGAAAATTTCTTGTTCCTATTTTACAGGATAATTAATTACTAAATCTCATCTTTCTCAAAATAATCCAACTTGTTTGTCGGATTCCGTTAATAAACATCCCTGGAATGCTCAGACGCAATGAGATATGACATACTGAGCGTCTGCAATCATGATAAGAGCTGCTGATGGACTGACACTTTTACCACTTTGGGCCTTCAGCTGATTGATAAAAGCAGTATAGATCTTGTTAGCTGCGGTACAGTCACTTTTTGAAAGGGTCATGCTTGCACCATCCAACATTTTTAGCAGAGCATTTTCTTCGCCTGCCTTACTGATATCGCCAGAGGCAAAGAATTGTGTGACATCATTTCTGATACTGTCTGGCGTAGATACAATTGCAAATATCACAGAAGAAGTTCTAGAATTTCCTAGATTATCAACTGCTTCGATCGAAAACGTATGCATGTCTAGTGATAGCTCCGTCAAAAGATTTATTGACTGACCGCTTTGTAGACCATGCCCAGAAAGCGTCGTAGCTCCATCCATCTTCGGAGTAAAATTGTTCAAGCCAGAGCCTGAACCGTCATTGGTGTTATACGATAGTATGAGGGATGAGCTATGCACATACTGAATTGATTGTGGGTTAGTAATAGTGATTATTGGGCCTGAGTTGTCAAGTGATAGGTTCTGTGACTGAGTGGATTCCACGTTGTTCAAGGCATCGACTGTATAGTAATCGACTTGATATACACCATCGTTACCAGAGATTGAAAAAGGAGTTGAGTAGGTAGAAAATGAAGGGGGAGTACTACCAGCTTGAAAGAATCTGTAAAAAATCTGCGTATTACCGTATTGTATTGCTACCGGATTTTGATTTGCAGTCAAGCTGATTGTAGTCTGACTAGTAACATAGTTTACACCACCTGCACCGTACAAAGAACCGATAATCGTTGCCGATGTAGTTGGGAGTTGCCTCCATGAGCTACTAGAAGGACTAGCAGGAAGATCGCTTCCCTGATTGTACCATGCTGTATAAACACCGCTATCAAACCCTTGAAAGACAGGACCTCTGGGGCCATCATTAACGATTCCTAGGTCTCCCCATCTGCCCTCAAACCTGATAAAAATTTGTCCATTTAGCGGATGAAATTCACCTGCAAGAAGTGAACTTGCCTGTCTTGAACCTATACAGGTAATAGCAGTACATGGATTGTATTCTCCAACATTAACTAACCCTCCATGGTTGCTTGTTTCAAATAAAAGAGGATTGGTTACCGGGAGATATTCTTTTACCATTCCGTCAGTCCACGTTTTCCACACAATACCACCAACAGGATCTGAAAAAACTGGAGCTGCTAAACCACAACCGTCTACTTTCCGCAATACAGGTGAGCTTGCTCCTGGAGCTGGATCAGGATTGTCACTCCAGATAACAGTGCCCAAGTGTAACCCTCCAGTGTTAAATACACACCAATCCAACGGAGAAGCAAATGAACCGTGTCCTCCTCCGTCTATGGTCATAAGCGGATGAGTGGTTTGATATGTTGTTATTTGTGACAACGGAATAAACGTGCCGGGATGATCGTCACTATGACGAGAAAACCAAACACCGTTTAGATTCAGATTACTATCAAGTTGCACCTGAATGGACGCATCCCAATCACCTCCATGATCAGAAAAAGGACCAGCAAAGTCATTGTATGCAAAGGTGCGCCAGTATTGTATCATGATCCCGCCATCATTTGTTGGATACTCGTGGAAATAAGTCACCCAATCTTTAGGGTCTAAGCTTCCTAACCTATCAATGCCGTTAAGATCTGGAAGAAGAAATGTCGCTTGGTCTGAATATCCTGTTGGTCCTTCTCCTTGCGGATCTGCGGCTATAGTTGAAATTGGTCTATGTTGCGGATCATTGGCATCGCTGCAATGATGTCCCACATTTGTATGTGGGGGTCCTATTAGTGATGCTTGGTCTCCTATTAGCGATGGTTGGTCTGGAATTGGATTAAGATAGAATTCAACATAATCCGGAAAACAATCTTCGTTATAAAGTAAATATGCCCTCTCTAGGATCCAATCGACGTTTACCGGGTAATTTGATTCGTTAGGTTCGATGTAGATAACCGGTGCATATTTTTCAGCAAGAAACTGCTCCAAGGAATCATCAATTCCATCATTGTCATTGTCTTCGGGTGCAGGCGATAGCAATGCTGTAGCTGAGCCAAATGAAGAAAAACTTGCAGCAGAAATAAAAACGATCATTCCCATCAAGACAAATGAGAGATACTTCCACTTGTTGTTATTCTGACTATCCAACCCCGTAACAAACCCGATGAAATTGCATATATTTAACAATGATCTTTCCATTTTTGGAATCGAATTGAATTAGTAGTGGAATAATGAAAGTTTAAGATGTTATAGCTACTCCTTTGTTTGCATCATACAACTCCTTAGTTAGAGCATATTCGTATCGATCTTGTCTTGTCCACTCTGAGTTTGGTATAGTTTGCACTTCATACCAATCGAAAGGATCCACAAAATCTTCGAATATTGTATCAGGTGGAACCACAGGATGCAATCCATTGTAGTAAAGTAGCACTAATTTTTTGTTGCAAACAGGGCAAATGTTGGAATCTGGCTCTTTTTCTAGTTTCAATTTGCTATATGATAGAGTACCAAACCACGTGAGTGCATGCTGTCTTTTCTTTATTCCACAATGCGAAAGCAGGTAGTAAAACGTCTGAAATATTGACTTTCTTACACCCATGTACTTTACAAACCAACCAAATCTTGCATGAAATTCACGTACACTCTTAATCCATCCAAATCCAATTACATGAAAATGTGGTGAATAGTAGAATTTTCTATTTTTATTAAACCTGAAAGGATGAAAAATTAGTACGCCGTTAATTCCCCACTCTTTTAAAATATTAATTGCTCTTTTCTTCAGCATCGGTACGGGTAGATGCCGATTGTGCTTTGGTACACTAATCATGATATGAATAGCTCTCATTGCAGATCTTTTTGCGTATTCTTGGACTCTCCTTGTAGATCTGTTTGCCTGCCTTGCAATCCACTTTTTAAAACACTTTTTGCAATCTGCACGATAACAAGAACGCGGATACCGTTTTACAAAAATCTGATTTTCATGTTCGCCTTTGTGCTCCTTAACATTAAGGCATCCCCTGGTTTGCCAGAGGCCACACCAGTCATGTTCTTCTTTAGTACCAGGCAAATGCCAACCGTCATGGTTAATTTCATACCAGTTTGTCATGAATTGATGTTCTTCAAAATAATCTGGCTCACTTGGCTTAGAGGTACAAAACTCCTTCCAAATTTTTATTTTGAACCTGTAAACGAGTTCATTGACAAAGAATAAAAATAGTCTGCCCACCCTACGAACAAAAATCCCCACCACTAGATTATATCGAACGTTATGATTTGATGAAATAAAAAAAGGAGGCTATGCTATTCAAATAGAGAGTAATACCTCAAGGGATAATCATCGTAGGAGAAAAAGTCATAAAGATTCTATCTTGTTGAAGTCTATCTTTTAATGTTTGTTTGTAATTGGCGAACCACTCCAAATTTTCTATGGTATTTGGTACAACCACATAAAAACCTGAATTATTTGTACCGTCGTATCTTGTCTCGTTGCTAATTGATGTACCATTAAAATGTGGTAATAACGTAACCGCACCAAAACGAGTTGCCAGTTCCGTCCTTATTTCGTCAAATTTTTCATTCTCTATTGCTGTGCCATCATTACGTCTTGAAGATATGAGGATATCAACTCTAATTTGTGGAGAGTCAAAAACTTGAATGAAATTATCTTTTTCATCAATATCATCACTTGTGGTAAGATCTTCAGCTGAGTCAGATGGCTGTGTATTCGAGTTAGAGGCCGTGTATAATGCAAAAGAAGTTGAAACGATAATCAGTGCAGCAATTAGCCCTAGGACAATAACTTTGCTTGTTCTATCCATAAATGTGGTTATGCTTACAAAATAAAAACATTCCATCTTTTAGAATTACACGGTGATCTTTTAGATTAATAGAAACACCGTAACCACGTAGTAGTTTGATATTGTAATGGTTTTTGTGTCCCTTTAATGTCATAATATCATGCAAATGAAGTGTGCAATTTGTGGGTGTTCCCCAGAAGATTGTAAGAGAAGTAAATCTAACACAGAATGTCCAAATTGTACTTTAGAGGAATGCTGTTGTTTAATGCAGATCAATAGTTAATCATAATTTTAGAATCAATACTTTCTATCATTCGCAACCTATCCCGTCTTTATCACCATCAAACCTGTGTGGGTCTGGTGGCAAGACCTTAAAGTTGCGGTATTGAATCTCGCCGCAATCCAAGTCTGGCGGCCAAGGAGGTATGCATACATCAGGATATGAAGGGTCACAGTTGTTTTCTTTTGTTTGAGTTAGCGGGACAGAGACAGGAGGTTGAGAAGGAGAAGTTTGCTTATTTTCCTTCTCTTGAACCGTTTGAGTACAACCGTATTTTTTCGCCCATTCTTCACTAGAAAACTCACTGTCTTCACAAAATCTCTGATCAATAACTGCATGACCTTCATCTAAAACAGCTTCATTTAGATTCGTTCCATTGCAATATATCACTGCAAGTGTCCTGCCATAGCTACCTTGTGTTTGACCATCATCTTCGTCTACTAGAACAGAAGAGCCAACTGGACAAATGCTCTCAATAAAGTCTCTGGTTTCATTAAAACCATAGTCTCCATATTCAGGAGTATCTGCCAATGCAAATCGTATGGATTGTCCATCTACCATAATTGTATCCCCATCAATAATTTCAGTTACATAACCCACAATGCATCCAGCGCTGCCAGAACAATCTTGTGGTGGAAGGGGAAGAGTAGATTTTGCAGGTTGAGTAGTAGACTGTTCTTGTTCAGATTCAGCTACTTTTTGCATCAAATTAATAAAAGCTTGATTTGCTTCTCTCTGCTCTTTTTCTAATTGAGCTTGTTGATATGCTCCGATTCCAATCAAAACACCTAGTACAGCAACCACAGAAACTCCAACAGCGATAGCGATTATTACTACTGGTTTCATGAATTTTCTTCATTATCCTTAAGGCATTGTGATTCATACGCACTAAGTTTGTTTTTTAATTCTTGATGGATGGTCTCAATGTCTTCAACTTTTTTTACAGTGTCAGGAGCAAGATTTAGAAGATCCTTTTCAGTTTCTGCACGACCGTAAATTATAGCCACAATAGTGATTGTATAACATTCTATTATTTTAGAGAATTGTAACCTAGAATCATTAATTCAGATAGTCATGCATGAAAATTCACGCCACTAGATTATATCGTAGGTTATGATTTGTTGGAAATACATATATTTAAAAAATAAGCTAAATGATGTTAAAATAGAACAACCCAAGAATATACGTGTGGCAGATTACCAACTAACCGATAATGTCAAAGAAGTGATTAAAATTGAAAAAGGTTATGTTACTTATGCTGTTGTGAATTCAAAAACCAATAAAATCTACATAGCGTATCCCAACTTTATTCTCGCAGTAGATTGTAACACGATGAATGTTGTAGCCAGAATTGACATGGGTGAATTGGCCAGAATTGATAGGCTTGAACAAAAAGAGTTAGTGGTTAATGAGGCCATCAACAAAATATATGCAATTTCAGGAGGCAAGATTCACGTAATAAATGGTGATACAAACAAATTAGATACAATTCTAGAACATGGGTATCGTGCTAATTACATAGCTGTTAATCCGATTTCTAACTCATTGTATATCAGTAATCGTGATGCGGATTCGGTTGTGGTCTATGATTGCACTACTGATTCAAAAATTGTTGAAGTTAGAGTCAAAACACCTGCAGGAGTGGCAATCGATTCAATCAAAAATAAGATCTATGTAGCTAATTCTGATCCTACTAAAGATCTCAATACAATTTCTATAATAGATGGCACTTCAAATGAGATAAATGATAGCATTGTATTTCCCACTGAAAAAAGCGGTTTGCTTTCAGGTGCTTGGCAACATCTAGACAAGAGAGCTTTAATTAACGAAAGTAATAGGTTGCTCTACATTATAGGTAGTCTAACTCGTAGCGGAGGAGGAGCAGGTGGCACTGTAAATGTCCTTTTTGTGGTTGACATTGAAAAAAGGCACCTAGTCAATAAGCATTATTTAGGAAGCGACATTTGTTTAGCAGTAAACCAATACAATAATAGTATCTATCTAAGAGATGCAGGAAAAAACACAATACTGAAACTTGATGAATGTGCTAGGAAAGTCATTGAATCTGTTGAGGTGGTAAAAATGGGATTCTGGAGGAGGGTTTTTTCAGCAAGGCAAGAGGCCCTTGTTTTTAATCCCATAACGCACAAAGTGTACCAGACTGATGGTCGATATGGCTTACTATATGTATTAGATAGTTAGCCTACTTTTTTAAACTAGAACTAAGATCAAATAATTTCCTTATTAAAAAATTCATAGAAATAGGCATTGATTCATTGTTTAGATTTTATCAGGTTCAAACTCAGGAAATGAATAAGGCGTTGAATAATTGGTTTCCTTCTTGCGAAAATCTGCTGTGTGTCGTAAAGGTTATGATCTGAAAACTAAAATTATGATTAACTATTGATCTGCATCAAACAACAGCATTCATCTAAAGTACAATTGGGACATTCTTCATTAGATTTACTTCTCTTACAATCCTCTGGGAAACACCCACAAATTGCACACTTCATTTGCATGATATTATGACATTAAATGGACACAAAAACCATTACAATATCAAACTACTTCGTGGCTATGGAGTAGCCATTCATCTAAGGGATAATCATCGTAGGAGAAAAAGTCATAAAGCTTCTATCTTGTTGAAGTCTATCTTTTAATGTTTGTTTGTAATTGGCGAACCACTCCAAATTTTCTATGGTATTTGGTACAACCACATAAAAACCTGAATTATTTGTACCGTCGTATCTTGTCTCGTTGCTAATTGATGTACCATTAAAATGTGGTAATAACGTAACCGCACCAAAACGAGTTGCCAGTTCCGTCCTTATTTCGTCAAATTTTTCATTCTCTATTGCTGTGCCATCATTACGTCTTGAAGATATGAGGATATCAACTCTAATTTGTGGAGAGTCAAAAACTTGAATGAAATTATCTTTTTCATCAATATCATCACTTGTGGTAAGATCTTCAGCTGAGTCAGATGGCTGTGTATTCGAGTTAGAGGCCGTGTATAATGCAAAAGAAGTTGAAACGATAATCAGTGCAGCAATTAGCCCTAGGACAATAACTTTGCTTG
>CAYZOW010000012.1:0-34062 GCA_964480245.1 uncultured Nitrosopumilaceae archaeon
CGATTGCTCTTTCTTTTAATACAAGGGTTTTGAATTTTTCCCATCCCATTTCATTGACAAGATATCTCATTCTGTTTCGCGCCATGTTTTCTCTATTTCCCATCCTATCAAATATCCTAAGAACAGCTATTGCTGTATATACTAAATCTTCTTCTGGTGTAAATTCCTCAAGTTGATGTGCTACAAATGACTGCGCACCAAGTCCACCGCCCAAAAAGATCTTAAAGCCTTGCTGCGTCTTTCCGTCTTTTTCAATTATTTGCGGTATAAGGCCTATATCAGCTATTCTTGCCATTCCGTGTTTTTCACAACAAGTGAAATTAATCTTGAATTTTCTTGGTAGAGCTTGATTTAGTGGATTTCTTAAAAGAAATTTTGCGACAGCAAGTGCGTATGGTGTAGGATCAAAGATTTCATCATGACACACACCTGCAAGCGGACTACACATTACATTTCTTACTGTATTTCCACATGCCTCTCTTGATGTCAGACCAACCTCCGCTAAGCCACGTATGATTTCAGATACGTCTTCTAAAATAACCCAGTGCAGTTGAATATTTTGTCTTGTAGAGACATGTGCACTTCCTATTGAGCATGTTTCACTTAACTGCGCAATTTTTTCAAGTTGTTCTGGATAAATTTCACCTGCTGGTATTTTTATTCTCACCATGCTGTAATTATCAGTCATTCTGCTTCCATAAGCACCATGTTGCAGTCTAAAGCGTCTAAAATCATCATGGTTTATTTTGCCTTGACGGTAAAGCTTCACAGTTTCTGCAAATTTTTCAGCTTCCTCTAGCTTACCCCAATTTATCTTTGGTTTTGGCAAATTATCAGGCCCAGATTGACTTGAACTAGTCTTACTCAATGTATACGTGCTTTTCTCGTTGGAAGGAATATAAATTTTTGAATAGGGGAACTTTAGCTAAATGCAATAACAAAGCTGGACAAATATGGTAGCTAGAAGTTTAATGCAGCTTTGAAGATATTTCTTAGTTCAAGCTAAGTAGAACAATGTAGAAAAGAGTTAAATGATCACTGGCGAGAAAAAATTGCATGGTAGACAAAATCAACATAGCAATAACAGGCATGGGAAATGTTGCCAAGACACTCATCAAAGGATTGGAGTTTTACAAAAATTCTACCGAAGGTCTCTGGCATCCAAAGCTTGCCGGATTTACAGCAAGCGATACATCTGTTGTTGGTGTTTTTGATGTTGATTCTACCAAAGTTGGAAAAAAAGTCAGTGAGATCATAACAGATTACAAAATAAATTCTAATAACTTGGTTGTACAACCAGGAATTATTGAAGACCCAACACCTCCACATCTTATGAAACACGGCGAACTAAAATCTGTAAGATATGCTGAGTTTGTGAACTCGTTAAAGAAACTCAAACCTGATTTTCTTATCAATTTAGTGTCTTCTGGGATGGATAAAACCGGGGAAAGCTATGCTAAGGCAGCATTAGAGACAGGTTCTTCTTTTTTTAATGCAACATCCTCTAAAGTTACAACGCCGCAGACGAAGTCTGCCTTTGAATCAAAAGGGCTAATGATTCTTGGTGATGATATGATGAGTCAGTTTGGCGGTACAGCGTTTCATCGCGGAATGATTGAATTTATGACAAACCGTGGAATTACAATCCAGAAAGCATATCAGCTTGACGTAGGTGGAAATCCTGATACACAAAATACCATGGCTGAAGAACTTAGAGAAAAGAAGCGTAAAATAAAAACAGAATCCATAGCAATTGAGACGCAGTATCCTTTCAAATCTACTGCTGGAACTACAGAATTTGCTGAACAGCTTGGCAATTCTAGAGTGAGCTATTATTGGATGGAGGCAAAGGGCTTTTTGGGTTCTACAGTAGAGATGGATTTAACCCTTAGAACAAATGACAGCGCAAACGGTTGTAATGTCATACTTGATTCAATAAGGGCTGCAAAAATGGCAATTTCCAAAAAGGACTTGACCAAATCAGAGATTATTTCTGCATATGCATTTAAAAATCCACCAAAGAAAATGAAGATAAGAGATTCAATTAAAGCATTTGAAGATTCGTTTGCCAACTGAGCAAACTATTAATGTGATGATTTGCGGATGAATTTCTATGCAAGAAGCCACACATAGTGACGAAGTTCCAAAAATTTTTTCAGATGTAAAAGAAATGGAAATTACAAGGGCTATTGCCAATGAATTTCATGAAGTTCTAATTAATGGAGCAGATTCTGATGTTATAATAATTGGAGCTGGTCCAGCTGGCCTTACAGCAAGCAAAGAGCTTGCCTCAATGGGTTTTAAGACCCTAGTGATAGAACAAAACAACTATCTTGGAGGTGGATACTGGCTTGGTGGATATATGATGAATCCTGTTACAGTAAGAGCGCCAGCACAAAAAATATGGGATGAGCTTGGAATACCATACAAGAAAGTCTCTGATGGACTGTATCTTACTCCTGGACCTCATGCAGTCTCTAAGCTTATTGCCGCGGCTTGTGATGCAGGGGTCAAATTTCTAAACCTTACAAAGTTTGATGATTTAATTTTAAAAAATGGACGGGTCTCAGGAGTGGTTGTAAATTGGATGCCAGTTTCTGCACTACCACGAAACATCACGTGTGTAGATCCTATTGCATTAGAATCGAAAATGGTAATTGATGCTTCTGGTCATGATTCAGTTGCAGTAAAAAGATTAGTAGACAGAAAATTAGTTGACTGGAAAGGCATGAATCCAATGTGGGTTGATGATGGTGAAAACAGGGTAGTTCACAAAACAGGTGAAGTTTATCCTGGCCTTGTTATAGCAGGCATGTCGGTAACAGAAACTTATGGGATTGCAAGAATGGGTCCAACATATGGTTCAATGCTTCTCTCAGGTAAAAAGGCAGCCGAAGTGACCGCAGCAAAGATCAAAGAGCTAAGAAGATAATCCATATTCAAATAATCCTTAGTTTGAACATTGAAAATTTCCACGGTTTTTCTATATGATGAGCCATCTGTACCTGAGATAGAAATAGATGGGCTTGGCGAATTTATAAAAGAAAATTTCCATGTCAAAGTCGAAATAAGAGAAAATATTTTCAGCTTTTGTAAATTCTCTAATCAGAAGGCTTCTTATGAACTCGCATCTTGCAGAATTTTTGATACAAAAAAACCGTTTGAGAGGCACTATCCTACGGCTGAAGAAGTTGAGTTTGAGAAAGATTCGTTTGCTCGTAATGCCAGAGAGACCAATATTATAATGTATGATGGGTTTGAATTTCAGAAAATAATTACTAATCTAGTACCTAAAAATGAGCTACAGATGAACAAATTTCATCTGGTTTGTACAAACAAACTTACATGTACATATGATTTTGGCGATTATAGATATCATGGAAGAGCTGTGATATGCAGCAATCCTGCCATCATTTCTACTACAGGGGTTATAGAGGCACCAGCAAAATCGCGTGAATACTACCTTAGTTTGCTTACAAATATGATGCAAGGTCTTAACATAAATATCATAAAGAATCAATTTAAAGGAACATATCTTGAATATCATGATACAAAACTTGCTGACATCATCAAAGGATATGTGTTGCAAACGTTATTTTATTATCTTACAGGAGAACCATTTTGTGAATCAAAAGAGTGTCGACTTTACAATGCACACTGGCAAGCTGATCTTTTGTATTCACAAATACAAATTGGCAAATTGTGTAATAAGCATAAACAAATTCTTGATTTGCTCACTCTAAATCGTGAATAATTTAAATATTGATTCACGAACAATGAATGAATCTATGCCTATTTCTATGAATTATTTTAAAAAAATAATTCTTAATTCCTAGTTTAACCCAGAAAATTCGTGAAACCAGTAGTAATAATCGCTATTGCTGTTGGAGTTTCTGAGTTTTGTAATACAAAGCTTGTAGCAAATTTACTTTCTTTGTCCTGAATATTTTGTCTTCATCATAGTAATAGATGAACAACGCTTCTTTGTTTTTGAGAATAAATCAATACGACAACTGCAGATTTTTGTGCATAAGAGAGGGGATTCTATTTTTATCGATAAAGAGTAAAAATAGAACGCCATAGGAATAAAACCCGGGGAGAAGACAAATAAAACTTGGCAGTTTCCACCAAAGAAGATGTTAAAGAATATCCTTGTATTTCGTGTCATACAAACTGCTGTAAAGAATATACGATATTTGTTAATGCGCACGACATTTACAGACTTTCAATCAGACTTGGATTAGACCCAGAGAATTTTCTTGAGATTTATGGAGCAAAGGATTTTGATCTTGGCATAAAGGTAAAAGAAGGTCTCGTAGATCTTGCTTTAAAACAAAAAAATGGCGGATGCATATTTCTTGAAGAATCTAAAGACGTCTTTCGATGTACCGTAAATGAATTCAAACCAGGTGTTTGCAAATCATATCCCTTTCAGATGCAAGATGGAAAATTAATCCAGATGGGTGATAAAATGTGTCCTGTTGACTGGGATACAAAAGAATTTGAGACGATGATGGCAATTCATCTCAAAAAAGACGAAGATGAATGGAAATTCTATAATGATCTTATCTTGGAATGGAATGTAAAGCATTGGATAAAAAAGCCGCTATCGGCATTTCTAAGATTTATTCTAGATAAAGTGGCATTTTCTTTAAAATTTGAAAGATCTTGACAATTCAACTGTAATCCATCTAGCAAAAATTGATGGGGCTACTCATATTTTGAAGAGTGTGGATTTACTCCTACTACATCGGTTCGCAGCTGGCCACAAGCAGCTGAGATCTCAGAGCCTTTCTCAACTCGTACTGTGCAGTTTACTCCATTATCATTTAGTATTTGTTCAAATGCAAGTACACGTCGTCTAGCTGGGCGCTCAAAGTCACCTGCTGTAGGGTTCACTGGAATCAAATTCACATGAGAACCATTGCCCCTCAAGAGCCAAGCTAGCTCGTCAGCAATTTCTGGTGAGTCATTTATTCCATCAATCAGAGCATATTCAAATGTAACACGTCGTCCCGTTTTTTTGAAATATCGCCTACCAGCAGAAATTAAATCTTCAACTGAATGCGGCCCAGCTGTTGGCACCAATCGTTGACGCAACTCGTCGTTTGGTGCATGAAGTGAGATGGCGAGTCCTACTTGTAGACCTTCATCAGCAAGACGGTCGATTCCTGAGATAATACCAATAGTTGAAATGGTAATACTTCTTTGTCCAATTCCAAAGGCACGTTGATGTGTCAGTAACCTGATTGCTCGAATTGTTTCATCATAATTTGCCAGTGGTTCACCCATTCCCATAAAAACAATATTGGTAATGTGTTGTTCTCGTTTACGAAGTAGTTGAGCAAAATGAATTATCTGTGCAACAATCTCTTCTGCATGTATATTTCGTTCAAAACCCATCTGACCTGTTGCACAAAATACACAATCCATCGCACAACCAACCTGAGTTGAAACACAGATAGTTGATCTAGGATGACCGCGGAGTTTTGATGATTCATATTGTATTAGAACAGTCTCAATTAGAGTTCCATCCCCAAGATCTAGGAGCATCTTTGTTGTATCACCATCCTCACTTACAACACGATGGACTTCACTTGCAGAGCCAATAGTGTATCCTGCGGCAACAATCTCTTCTTGCATCGTGGCAGGAAGCTGATGTAGATCCGAAATATCCTTTGGTGATTCATGATATAATGCGTGAAGTATCTGGTCTGCACGATAGCGTGGCTGTCCCATTCCAATGACCATTGCTTCCATTTCTTCTGGCAGGAGACGATAAAGATCTGTCATATCATTTTGTCACCTATGTACAGAGGCGCATTCTCTTTTTTACTCTTTGTCGATAAACTCGTTAGCGGTTGTTATTAATATTCGTCTTTTAATGTATCAAGTATAATAATTATTCATGGTTTTAATGGGTTAAATTAAATATGTACTACGAATGAGTTGGTTTTATGCTGGCTCAGATAAAAGAAGAACCTAAAATTTCTGAAAGGAAGAAAAAATTTGATGTCATTATAATAGGTTCTGGCCCAGCAGGCTATACTGCAGCAATTTACACCGCACGTGCAAAACGTGACACCTTGGTAATTTCAGGAATATTACCTGGAGGACTGCTTATGCTTACAACAGAAGTGGAAAATTATCCAGGATTTGCAGATGGAATCTTTGGTCCTGAGCTTATGTCAATAATGAGAAAGCAGACAGAAAGGATGGGCGCTGCTATAGTTGATGATGAAGTGGTCAATGTGGATTTTAAACATAAGCCGTTCAAGATACTTACGTCATCAGAAGAATACGAAGCTGAAGCGGTGATAATTTGCACCGGTGCAAGCCCAAGAAAGATAGGCGCGAAAGGAGAACAGGAGTTTGGTGGAAAAGGGGTTTCATATTGTGCCACTTGTGACGGTCCATTCTTTAGAAATCAGGATATTGTGGTTACTGGTGGTGGGGATACTGCCATGGAAGAGGCCATATTTTTAACCAAATTTGGTAAAAGCATTCATGTTGTTCATAGGAGAGACAAACTGAAGGCAACCAAAATTATGCAGGAACGTGCTTTTGAGAATCAAAAAATAAAATTCCATTGGAATAAGATTGTGGATGAGATTATAGGAAAAGACAAAGTAACTCAGGTAATTATCAGAGATGTGGTAACTAACGAAAAACAGACATTGGATGCTGGTGCAATTTTTGTGGCCATAGGACATGAACCAAACACGAAGCTATTCAAGGGACAAATTGAGCTTGATGAACAAGGCTACATTGTCTTAAAAGATCATACTAAGACGAGTGCGGAGGGCGTATTTGCAGCAGGCGACGTACACGATCATAGATATAGACAAGCAGTTACTGCTGCAGGGTTTGGATGTATGGCAGGAATCGATGTAGATAAATATCTTTCTGAGAATAAAAGAAAATAGCTACAGATAAAATGCTTGTGATAGATGAACTGCTTTCTTTAGTGCATTATCAAATCGTTCTTCGGTAAACACCTTTTGTTGGGCATACAAGCTCTTGAATTTACGTCCATCATCTGCAAATATACCAACCATACATCCTTGATCTAAAGAAAGGTTTTCCATTGCCGCATATACTACTCCTGAAGATGGGCCTACCAGAAGCTTTTCTTTTTCAAACAATTTCACAACTACAACAAAGGCTTCATCATTTGTTATGGTCATCCAGTCATCAACAAGATTTTCACGTTTTTTGAACAAGATTGGTTTGTCAGACTCAACAAAGTTGCGCAAACCCTGTATGAGGTGATTTTATTGTGGTTGGACTGCTATTGTTCTAACTGCTGGATTTTGTTCTTTCAGATAGGCTGAGATGCCAGTTATTGTACCGCCTGTACCGACACCGGTAAAAAAGTGAGTTACTTTTCCCTCTGTTTGTTTCCATATTTCTGGACCAGTTCCTTTGTAATGACCCATAAAGTTCGCTTCGTTTTCGTATTGATTTGGCATGTAGTATAATTCAGGTCGTGCAGACGATATGGCTCTGCAAGAGATATACTTTGGTCCGTGCCAGCACCAACTTTTGGACACAAATCGTCACTTGTTTGAAATAATTTTGCGCCAAGTGATTCTATTATCTTCTTTGTCTCCTCACTTACCTTTTCAGGAATTACTATTTCCACTTTGTATCCAAGTAGATTAGCTATGCCAGCAAGGGCAATTCCAGTATTGCCAGATGTTGGTTCTATGATTATGCTTTCATTCTTTTTTAGAATTCCTCGTTCTTCTGCATCTTTTATCATCCAGTAGGCAGCTCTATCCTTGACAGAGCCGAATGGATTATGTGACTCTAGCTTTGCGTATGCAACAACCTTGCCAGAAGAAAGTGAGTTTAGTTTTACAAGCGGAGTGTTCCCAATTTTCTTTAGGGTTTCTGCATCACTTACTACCTTTGTTGCCACTAAATTATTTCACCTTTTTTATGGTAAATTCTAGATCTTTGTCGGTCTTATTAAGACCCAAAAGTTGGTGACCATTTCTATTAACCCATCTTGAAATGTCTTCTTCAGCTGCTGGATCATCTGCAATTACCTTTAGTATGTTACCCACAGTCATTCTTTCAATTTCTATTTTTGTTCTAAACACTGGTTCGGGGCAGAACAATCCTCTAACATCAATTGTCTTAGTCTGACCTAATTCTGAAATAGCAATTCACCTAATAATTTAAAACGAAAGAAACAATATTAAAGTCTATTCTTGTGCGCAAAAATGTTTTATCAAGTAAGAATCATTGGCAGTATTGCTCTCAGATTACGTTCATACAAGATAGTGTGATCATAATTTTTAAAATTCACCTTATTAGAAAGCTTTGTTGTCATGCGTACTGCAATTTTATAAACGACCGTCCAGAGTAGGCTGTTTGGATTTGATTCAAACATATGGATTAAAAAGGTACATAATCCTGTCAGGTTTGGATGTGTCTCACGGAAATATTTTATAATTTCATCCTTTGAATTTGCTATTTTATATTTTGCGTGTTCAATCATTTCTTTACTTGTAATGTATCCAGTCGTTCCAATAGAAATTCTGCCTTTCCGCATAGCGTCTAGTATACTATCAAGTGTATTTTCTGATTCTATGAGGTTAGTACACCTGCCAAGCGTAGAAATTACATGTGAATCACTACCAGCTATTTGTATCATGTTATTGGCTTTAGCAAAATGAGCCGCTCTAATGTTAGAATATCTATCTACGTTGTTGCTGTTAAAGACTTCAATGAGGTCACACAGAATTGCTTTTTCACGCATGCCGTTGTTTAGACCAAAGGGATGTGGCGCACATGAAATTGCGTCCTGTGCTTTTATCTTGTCCAAAATTTCTGCTGTAGTCTGACCAGGTTTTATTGTCTCAGAAATGCCATATGCAATAATATGGGCTCCACTGTCTGAGGTAACCTCCTCCGCTGGGTAGACTTGAAGATCTTTTAGTTTCTGGTGGTTTTCCTTATATTCAAGGATGGTAGAAAATCCATCTAGTGTGTTATGGTTAGTGATAAACAAGGCATCCAAGCCCAGTTTATGAGCTTGTTCTAGTTGTTCTGAAATTGTTATACCACAGTCATAAGGTGTTTCCGTCAAACCAAGATGAAAGTTAGAAAGTTCGTTATGACAATGCATCTCTGTTTTTAAAATGTTCAACGGTTATTCGTACTACTGGTGTTACCATATAATCCTTATTTTACAAAATATTTCGATAGGTTATCTGAATAGATCTGCTGGTTTTAACCTAATCATATCTTTTGCCAGACTGTCTGATCTACGATATTTGTAATTTCTCACTATAGCAATTGGTGTATTGAAGGCTTTTCCCATAACAAGTTCTGCTGCAGAGCAAATCTCATCAGCAACTGCGATTGCACTTACATGCAGTGTTTTCCCAAAGGTGTCTTTTGTACCCACATAGTCAGTAATTGCAGAAATACCCGCTATTCCTATGGCACAATTTGTTTGTCCTTCCCTAAACGGTCTACCAAATGTATCCGAAATAAGTACGACGACATCTTTTCCCATTTTTTGAAATACTTGATCTTTTAGTTTCTTAGCAGTAGCGTCAGCATTTTTTGGCAGTAATGTGACATAACCATTTTTAACATTACTTTCGTCTACACCAGCGTTAGCACAGATAAAACCTTGTGTGGTTTCTGTTATTAGCACTCCATCATTCATTCGTACAATCTGCTTGGATTGTGAGAGTATTACTTCTACAACCCGTGGATCCTTGTCATATGCACTTGCAATGCCAACTGCAAGAAGGGATGGTGTGATGGATGGTAGATTGATGAGGTTACCTTCTTGTTTTGAAATTATTTTTTGTGTAAATACTAAAATATCATCATTCTTTATTTCAGGTTTTGACGATGATGATATTATGAGTTCAATTATGTTATCGTGTTGTTCTACATCCTTGTTAATTTCTACGGGGATTATTTCAAGTGACATTTGCTGGTTTTATTACGTTATTATTTAAAATAATACCGGATTTATGCAAATGTTTGCAATTGTAGTTTGCTGCCGTAATGCTTGTTTATTATCCCAATTAGTAAAGATAGATCCTTTTCTTCAAGAGTCACTGTTGCCAAATCTTTCACAATATCTTGCGCTCTAAAGGCCACGCCAAGACCACATATATCAAAAAGTTTTATGTCATTTGCACCATCAACAACGACTACAGTATCTTTTTTCTTTTCTTTCCATTCTTTCACTTTAATCATAGCTGACTTTGATTTGTCAGCATCAACGTGTACTTTTACACCATCTAATTTTCCATCCTTGAAGACAAGTTGGTTTGAGAAGACGTAATCCAAACCCAATTCTACTTTTAGCCTATCTGTCATTATTGAAAATCCTCCAGAGATTGCTAACAATTTCCAGCCAGCTGCCTTAAGAGCACTACAAACCTCTTTTGCACCTGTCATGATCGGAAGAGAATCTGCAACCTCTTTGCATGTTTCGTAACTTATTCCTTTTAGTGTGTTTATTCTGGTTCTAAGTCCTTCTTCCCAGTCTATCACTCCTTCAATTCCTTTTCTGGTTATTTCCCAGATCTCATCCTGCTTGTTTATTTTTTCTGCAAGCGTGGGGAGATATTCCGCATCAAGCAGAACTCCCTCAACATCAAAAATTGCTAACAATTAGTTTCTGTTTTGAAACAGAAATCCTGATTATATTAATCTTAAGTGATCGACTGATGAATAAACCATTAGCAATATATTCTACATTACTAATTGCTTGCCATGGGTGAGCTGCCACACAAATATGAAGTGCCAATTAAAGTAGCTACGAAACCATACAAGCTGCCAGACAATGTTAAAGATGAGCTAAAGTCTTCTGGTATGATGGACGAAAAAGGTAAGCTAAAATTAAAAGGGGTCAGTGCAAAAATGCTAAAACGAATGAAAGAAGAAGCAGTGGACTGTCCTGTGTTTAAGACAGAGATCGGATTTGTCCAATGCTTTGTATGTTCTAATTTTCAAAGTAGAGTAACTGGTAAAGTACTTTGTAAAGGCGACCCACTCTAAAAACCAGAAGGCTCATTAGTACAGTTTTTTAAAATGATCTAAATTGAGCAAGGAGATAGGCATAACAGTTTCAAAAAAGGAAAATTTTAGCGAGTGGTACGCTCAAGTTGTAATAAAGGCCGAACTTGCAGACTATGCACCTGTAAAGGGCCTTATTGTTCTAAGACCATATGGCTACTCCATTTGGGAATCTCTCAAGTCTTCGCTTGATGCTAAGCTAAAAGAAACTGGTCATGAAAATGGCTTTTTGCCAATCTTGATTCCAGAGTCACTTCTTAGCAAGGAAGCAAGTCACTTTGCTGGATTTAATCCTGAGGTCTTTTGGGTGACCCATTCTGGCGAGACAGAGATAGGGGACAGGCTTGCACTGCGACCGACTTCGGAAACTTTGGCATATTCTATGTATTCGAAGTGGATAAAAAGCTGGAGAGATCTACCTCTGAAGATTAATTTTTGGAACACGGCACTACGAGCAGAGATAAAATCTACAAAGCCGTTTCTTAGAACTTCAGAATTTTTGTGGCAGGAAGGGCACACTGTTCACGCAACCAAAGAAGAGGCGGAACAAGAGGTCATGACAATATTAGAAATATACAAGAAAATTGTGGAAGAAGAGCTTGCTATATCAGTAATTACAGGCAAAAAAACTGAAAAGGAAAAGTTTGTAGGCGCAGTCTACACGACAACTATGGAAGCAATCATGCCAGATGGCAAAGCGCTTCAGATGGGAACATCACACTTCCTAGGCCAGAATTTTTCAAAACCATTTGATGTTAAATTTTTGGACAAAGATAACATAGAAAATTTTGCGTGGCAAACATCTTGGGGCGTTTCTTGGAGACTCATTGGTGCATTGATAATGGTTCATGGAGACGACAAGGGTTTGGTCTTACCTCCTAGAGTTGCTCCAATTCAAGTAGTAATTGTTCCAATTTACTATTCTGAGTCAGACAAAGAACAAGTGCTAAAGAAGGCTCAAGAGATAGTACAGTCTTTATCAAAAAATAAAATCAGGGCACATTTGGATTCTAGAGATGAGTTTACGCCTGGTTACAAATTCCATGATTGGGAGATGAAGGGGGTTCCACTAAGAATAGAGATTGGACCAAAGGACATTGCTAAGAACAAAATTGTTCTAGTAAGACGAGATAATCAAAAAAAGGCTGACCTTATGTTTAACAAATTAGTACAAGGCGTTGAATCTGTGTTAAATGACATACAACAAAGCTTGTTTGAAAAGACCAAAAGTTTTCTTAAAGAAAAAACCAAGAACGTGTCAGATTTTGATATTTTCAAGTCAGAGCTGGAAAAAGGAATGTTTTTGAGTTCGCCATGGTGCGGAGACCAAAAGTGTGAAGAAAAAATAAAGGAGTTGACTGGAGCTAACATTCGGGTAATTCCTTTTGACAACAACAGCACGGCGTCTAAGTGCATTAACTGTAAAAGACCAAGTAAAGAAAACGTAATTTTTGCACGCGGTTACTAGAGTATATAACTGATTAAATAAGGGGGATTTAGTGGTTGACTTGTGGATTTAACCGATATTTTTCCAATAGATCCTGAAGTTGGTTATGTCGGCCTTGTGTTGGTAAGTTTTTTTGGTTCTTTAATTCCGTTTGTTCCGTTTCCTGCCTTTATACTTCTAGCCACAATGTCAACAACTGATGAATTTGATCTTAATATCATAACTATAACCAGCGCAGTTGCATCTGCAGCTGCAAAACAGATAATCTTTACCTTAAGTTATGGTGGCAGAAAGATAATCAGTGAGCAAACTCGTAAGAGAATAAAACCATTTGAAAGATTAGTAAAACGTTACGGCGCAGGTGCTGCCTTTGTGGCTGCTGCAACTCCCATACCCGACGATTTGATATATGTTCCATTAGGACTTGCAAAATACAATCCACTACGATTCTTCATATCCACGGTTGCTGGAAAGATTGTCCTAAGCTATGCCATAGTGTTTATCTCACGAAGTTTTGGCCTAACGTATATCAATCCCTTGCTTGATAAAGTAGGTGATGTAAGTACAATATACATCGGTACAGCAATCTTTGTTGCAATGATAACAGGAGTAGTGATATTGATGCTACGACTCAACTGGGAGAGAGTGCTTGGCAGGGTTGCACCGTGGACACTCAGACCAGCAAAAGATGAAGAGTAGCTAATTTTGCACTGTAAAATTCCACAGCTTATCAGTTGCTTTTTTTATGCCAACTCTTGACATAGCTATAACATGTGATTTCTTAATTTTGACACCTTCTGTAATAAAAAGCGCTGATAGATTAGTAAGATCTTCACCATATTGTTTTTTTGTTATCTGTAAAGCCTGTGTTAGTTTTGCAGGTCCGCTTGTAAGATTTAAGATTACGTCAGTCTTTCTTTGTTTTATCATAAAACCTATTCCTTCTCTTGGTATTAGTGCCCGTAAAAGTACTGCACCAGCTTGATGTTCATCATTTTTTGCGACGACGTTCATACAATAGTGCATTCCATAAGTAAAATAGACATATGCGATACCAACTTGCCCAAACATGGCTTTGTTTCTTTGTGTCATTCCTACAAAAGAATGACTTGCTTGATCATCTTTGTATCTGTATGCTTCAGTTTCAATTATTATACCAGAAATTGTTTTTTGATCTATTCTTCGCACAAGTAGTTTTCCTAATAAGTCTCTGGCAACATCAATGGTATCTCTTGCATAAAATGAACGTGGAAGTATTCTCATGCGATAACCTCAATCTTATTGTTTTAATTTAGCAATTGCCTTTGCCAATATTTTCATGTCATCTTTTAGTATGGATTTGAGTTCTGGGTTGTAAATTGTTGCAGCTGGATGTATTGTCAAAAAATATAGTTGGCCGTTCTTTTCAATTATCTTGCCCCTGTTCTTTGTTATGGAGTCCCCACCCAGAAGAGACTCGTAGGCAGTATTTCCCAATATGCATATTATTTTTGGTTGGATTATCTCCAGCTCTTTTGAGAGGTGTTCATGGCAGGCGTCTTTTTCTTCCTCAAGTGGCAGTCTGTTACTTGGTGGCCTGCACTTTACCACATTTGTTATAAAGACTTCATCTCGTGAAAGACCAGCATGATCTAAAGCCTCAGATAGAATTTTTCCTGCAGAACCCACAAAAGGTTCGCCTTTCAAGTCTTCATTTCTGCCAGGTGCTTCACCTATAAACAGGATCTCTGCCTTAGAATTACCCTTACCAGGAACTGCATTAGTTCTTGATTTTGATAGGTTACACTTGACACAAGACATTATCTTAGAGCTTAACGCATCAAGATGGTTTGACAATCTATACGCCTACACTTTTTACAGTTGCCATTCCACGTATGTGAGGTCCACCGTTTCCCATTCTCATAGTTTGCATAGGATCTCCCTTTCCGCAATTAGTAATTGGTCTTATAGTAAAGTCCTTACCACAGGCATCAATGGAATTAAAAAATTCTGGTGCAGTACCCATCACTATTACATCCCTTAGTAATTCCGTAGGTTCTCCATTTTCTATTTTCTGTGCAAACTGACAGGAGATGCTCCAGTTGTATCTCATCATGTCAATTGATGGGACCTTCATGTTAGAAATAAGATAACCATTCTTTACTTCTTTTATCATTTCCTGAGGTTCCCAATCTCCTTGTTGTATGCAGGTGCATGCCATTCTGATCAATGGCATAAACTCGTATCCTGAAGCTCGCATACCAGAATTTGGTTCTGTGTTGAAAATGGATGCGGTTTCTCTGCTTTGCATATGATTTATTAGAACACCATTTTCTATCAGTGTTTTTCTTTTTGCAAAAACTCCTTCGTCGTCATATTTGTACCATCCAAGGTTTCCCTGTATTGTCGGATCATCAATTACAGTTAATTTTGAGGAACCAACTTTTTCGCCAAGCTTGCCAGCCCACCAAGCGCCTCCAGCCCAAGCCATCTCCTTCCCAAGTACTCTATCTGCTTCTGATGGATGGCCAAGAATCTCGTGTGTTAGAAGGGCGACAAAATCTGGATTCATAACAACTGTTGCGTTCTCTTCTTTTGCAGTTTTTGCATCTATGAGTTCTATAGCTTTTTGTGCAATAAATTCAGCGGCTTTTGTAATGTCGTTTTGTCCAAGTATCATTTCCATTCCACCCCTGCCTCCTTCCGTTGTATTTACAGATTCTGTTAATCCAGATTCGTGTGCAGTGGCTGATAAGTTAGCTATGGTATCTACAAAATTTTGATGTATTTTTGTACCATCGCTGTTTACAAAATATTTTGAAAACATATCACATTCCATCGATATAGACGATTTGTTTATCCTCTTCTTGCTTTTGATTATACTATCACATTCAAAGCCAAGCTTTGTCATTTCTTCTATTGTGGGCTGTTTTAAGACTCTAAAATCTACCTTATCTACACAAGTTGGGGCATCAGCTAGTCTTACTTTCTGTTTTTTACTTAGAGAATAATGTAACGCACTTTTCACTGCCTCCTGAGCTGCATTTTTTATCTCCTCTAAAGAATTGGGATTAGAAACTGAATAAAATCCCCAACAACCAGCTGCAAGAACTCTTATGCCCAAACCAGAATTGCTAGAAGATGTAAAGTGTTCAATTTCACCATTCTCTAAGAGAAATCCATTGCTAGCAACAGTTTCTGCTCTGACATCACAGTATTGACAGCCGCTTTGACGTGCAAATTCAACTGCCTTTTCAGCATAATCTTCTAGATTCAATAATGGTTCGCCTGTGTTCAAGTATTTTTTGTTTATGCTATATAACAGATTTTTGAGTTCTGGGAAGGATAAACGAAAATGTAGTTCCTCTACCAAGTTCGCTTTCGAACTGTATTTCACTGCCGTGAGCTTCTATGATACCTTTAGAGATAGCCAAACCAAGCCCACTACCTCCTTTTTCTCTAGTAGTAGAGGTGTCTACCTGATAGAATTTTTTAAAGATCTTATCCATAGCAGTCTTTGGTATGCCTTTTCCGTTGTCTCTGACGTAGATTTTGTAGTCGTTTTTATAATCTTCCACCAGAACTTCTACTTTGCCTGTTTTTGGTTGAACAGCCCTTATGCTATTTTTTATCAGGTTGGCAAGAACTTGGTATATACGTTCCTCATCATATAATGCATAACTGTCTCCTTTAAGATTATGTGTCAGTTCAATCTGATCTGAAATTGCCTGTGGCGCCATAGCCGCTATTACTTTGTCCAAAGTGGATTTGAGATTGTTTACCTGTGCTTTAATTTTGAGTTGACCTAGTTCTAATTTTTGTGCATCAAGTAAATCTGATATTAACTGTAAAAGCGATTCAGAGCTTGACTTGATTATTTCCACTCTTTCTTTCTGATTTTTGTTAAGTTCGCCTAAATGTCCGCCAAGTAAAATATCTGAGTATCCTTGGATAGGCACTAAAGGTGTTTTTAGTTCGTGTGTGATCATGGCAAGAAATTCATCTTTTGCTATTTCGATTTTTTTTGCCTCGTCTTCTTTTTGTTTTATTGTAATTGACATTCTGTTAAATGTTTCAGCAAGATCACCAATCTCGTCTTTTGAACTGTACGCAATTTTTTCGCCATAGATTCCTTCTCTGACACGAGAAAGAGCAATCGTAAGAGAACTTAATGGTCTCAATGATTTTCTGATTGATAGCAATACGATAACAAAAACGGCTACGTCAGCTATAAGAAGCGATTGCGCAATAAGTGCCTTATCATCTTCTTTTTTATCTACCAAGGCTTGCCAGTCATCCACAAATTTATCAATTGAAGATAGTATGGCGTCTCGTTCATCTCGTAGTTCACTTAGCGCAGTGCTAAATTCCTTTGAAAGCAGGGAGTTAGATTCTATTATTCCTAATTTCAGCTGTATAGCCTCCCATAAAGGATCCACGTCCCGAAGTGCGGCAGAATTTTCTCTGGGAATTGGTTCAAGATCTTCAGATTCTATTTGAAGGCCATCTGTTTCTAAACCTGTAAGTGGAATTTGTAGTAGTTTTCTAAGATTTGCCTCAAAAAGAATTCTATCCTTCTTAACTTCAGCCTGAATATTCCCTTCTTCTCCAATTGAAATACGTAAGGTATTTTCTCCGATTGATTTTGCAAGTTCTTGAAGCTCCATTGCTATTTCTTTGTGTCTATTATAATTCCTGTCAAGTGAGGAAAGTTCTCTTTGAATTTCATCTGTTTTCACTACTAGCTCACCATTTTTTCCCAAAACATACTTCAATGCATCCCTCACTTCGGGGTTAAAGACTTGTGCAACTTGTATTGTTTGGGCTTTGCGTTTGTATGAATCTCCTAAAATAGTAATGATTTCGAAGTCACTTTTAAGCACATCTGGTACAGCTGCTATTTTATTATTGTTTAATTCACCACCATTTCTCAGTGTATTTAAAATGTTATCAAAGACATCCAATCTTATTTTGAGTCTTTCTCTAGATCCTTCATCTCCTGCTGCTACGGCGTTTGAAGTACCTAGAATCCTTTCAGTGGTGGCTTTAAGATCGGTAGCACCAATGATAGCATTTGAATCAGCTTCAGTTTCTTGTTCCGTTGCTAAAAGCAGAAATAAGTTGATGGATGCAACAGCAATTATAACAGCTAGTAAAAAATACGTCTTTTGAATGATTTTCATTTAATTTTTGGGCTATAATAAAGCCTATAAAAGTTAGTATGTAAGTTGACTAACAGGAAGCATCAAATGTCTGACAATTTCCTTAGAATTGCTAGAAAAGAGGTTCAAGAGGAGTTAGACGCGTTGGATCAGATTTTAACGCGATGTGGTAATGACATGGATATCTCAAATAATGCTCAGAGCATTGGAAAGCATCTTCATAAAATAAAGGGTCTGGCTCCAATGATGGATCAAAATGATATAGGCGATATTGCCAAGATGACTGATACAATTTTAAAACATGTTATCATAAATGGTGTGCTGATAGGTAGTTATCAAACTCTCGTAGAATCCAATCTAGTTATGAAGAAAATTTTTAGTGGTACTATTGACAAAAACGCTGGTGAATTAAAGAGTAAATTGAAACGTACTTATTCTGACGTATTGGGTTACTAGCACATACCTGTCTTTAAATAGCAAAAAATCAATTATTTAACTAAGGCATGGCTCGCATAATGATTGCAGATGATTCGGACGCAATTAGAATGGTTTTGAAAGACATACTAGAGATAGGTCATCATGAGTTAGTATCTGAAGCAACCAATGGAGAGGAAGCAGTAGAGAGATTCAATGCAACAAAGCCTGATCTTTTATTGTTGGACTTGGCCATGCCAAAAAAAGATGGTCTATACACCATCAAAGAAATAATTACTAATAATCCAAATGCAAAAATTATTATGATAACTGCAAGTGATAACCTTAAGACAATGCAAGATTGTCTTAAAGAGGGAGCCTTATCGTACATATTGAAACCTTTTGACTTTGATCAGGTCTTAAAGATCATTGCAAGGACACTTGACAAAAACTCGTAAAAATACCAGATGTACTGAAACCATCTAAATTGTTATTCAGTGTCTTTTAGAATGTATTTGCCGTCATATCCCAGCAATTGTTCTTGGTGAATTGTTGATATTATTATTAATTTTTGATGAGAAGTCGTGTGTAATTGTGTGTATATACTACTAATACATACCTGTCCTTAAATAGAAAAATGCCGATGTGGTTCAAGTATGGCACGTATAATGGTTGCTGAGGATTCAGATTCAATTAGGATGCTTCTAAAAGATTTATTGAAATTGGGAAATCATGAAGTTGTAGCTGAAGCAGTCAATGGGATGGATGCCATAAAAAAATTTAATGACGTAAAACCTGACGTATTACTGTTAGACATAGCCATGCCAAAAAAAGATGGTCTAGATACACTTAAGGAGATAATGGCTGTAAATCCAAATGCAAAAATTGTTATGATAACTGCAAATGATGACCTTAAGACCATTACAAAATCCATAGAACATGGAGCCTTGGCGTATTTAGTGAAACCTTTTGATTCAGACCAAATGCTAGCATCCATTGCGATGGCACTTGATGAACAAACAGAAATTACAAATTAATTGCCCTAAAGCCTTCACTTGTTATCCATTTTGCTTGATCAAGCTTGAATCTGTTGTTACAGTGTAAACAGAGATACTCTTGTGATGGTTCTGCAAATTTATCGTCACAGTCATTACAAATATAGTAGTTTTCCAAAACCTTGTAATCTACTCCAATTGTCTTGATTTCTTTGCGGCATTTTGGGCAAGTGTTATTCTTGTATGATTCTTCTAAAGAGACATTACCACACTTGAAATGCTCTATTAGCTTGCCATGTTTGAAATTTGAACTGTTACAGGAAGGGCAGTGAAAGATCTGTCCTATTTTTACTGATCCGCACATGCTACATGAGATTTCCTTAATGTCCTCAAGGCAAACGACTTTCCCATCCAATTCTAATTTTTTCAAATGCTCCAAAACGTCTTCCTTTTTCATGTTACAGTATTCAGAAATTCTTGCTAGACTAATCTGTATGGATGAATTTAAAAGGGAGCCTATTTGTTTTTGTGTTTCTGGCGGTTTGTTCTCAAGAATCCTATCTTCCTCCTCAAGTATTTGCATAGTATTTTTTAGATTTTCAAACCTGATAGGTTTCTCAAGATACTCATAAGCGCCATACCTAAGGACATTCTTTATAGTGTCGTCCGTTTTTTCGTTTGCACTTTCTATTATTACTTTGGCATCTGGCCTCGTTGCAAATATCTTTGACATCACAGCATCAGCATTCATGTCTGGCAAGCTATAATCAAGTATGACTATTGGCAATTTACCTGACTTGGCAAGTTCTTCAAAAACTTGTATACCAGTTCTACCACTATCACAAATGTGGACATTTTGATAACCAAGTTTCTTTAGAAAGTCCTGCATAAGAGTAGCAACGGCTAGACTATCTTCTATTATAATAATACTCTTTAGAGATGATGGTGTTGTCATAGTCTAGTCCTATGTTATCTCCTGATTTTAATTATATTTACTGTTTTATTCAAAAATACAGCATTCTTTACACAAAAGAAGTGAACATTTTCCTTAACGGTTAAGGTTTCATACACGTATGACGTCAATTTTCATTAGATACTGGAGTCCTCGAACAAAGTCGCCATTTGATATTTGGCCGTCAGACCACCATTTCGCGTTCTTCTTTACCCATTGTGGAATTGATTGATCCGACGCAGATTCTATACTAGTTGGAATTACAATAATTTTTTGTTCTATAAGGTATTGTATTGCTGATGCAAAATCCTTTTCACTTATAGAACCTTCTGACCACCGTTTGGCATTATCTTTTATCCATAATGGAATTGTTACTTCCGGTTCTCGGACTACTATGTCAATAATTTTTTTTTCTCCACTGGTTACAAAGAATGGTTCTGATTTGATTATCCTCCCATCGTGTGTAGAACCCACTGTGACATATGGTTCTTTTTTCGTTCTAGTTGGCAACATATCGAACCATGCAGTAAAACCGCTTTCATCCGTTTCTGCAAAATATATCCAAGTTTTGACTAAAGTATCAGATAACGGATTGTTATCTACATCTGTTACGTGGAACCGAATTTGTGCAGTTTCAAGAACGTAAATATTTTCTTGTAATACATGCTTTTCAGGTATTTGTTTCCAATCGGTTCCAAAAAAGAATCTTCCATTGACATAGATTTCTTCAAGATAAGAATGATTTCCAGGTAGACCTGTCCATGCAGTGCCATTGTCTAATAAAACTCCCTTTTCACCAGTTGAAATTCTTGCATACAAATTATCATAAGAGTCTTGAAATATGGTTATTTCTGCAGGCAGATTTTGGAAATCATAATTATCTTTAGGATCTTTAATTTTTAATACAAGCGCAGCAGTATCCTTTGAAGGTGGCAAATTAAAAACATAACCAGAATAGTTTGACGGAAGATAAGGAAAGTTTCCCTCAAATGACGCCGTCACCAAGAATTTTCCTTCTGAAAAAGTGATTGCCTTTGTTATAGCAAATTTACCATTCTTATCAGTTATCAAAGGATGCCTTGAATCTCCTGCCATCAGAATAATGTTTTGGTTGATTAATGAAGCCCCAGAATCCGATTCGGTAAGACTGCCAATTAACGCAATAACAGAATCTTGATCACGAATAATGTAAGAAGGTGTTATATCAAAAATAATTTGAGATGAACTAACAGGCTCAATTATGAAGGTTTTTTCTATTATGTTATTAGTCGGATTGTCGTATTGATCGGGTAATGTATTATGGTAATCTATGATAACTGTCATGTTGTGTTTACCCCATTCAGCCTCCCAGAGTGAGCCAGTGGAGACTTTGACATTGTTTGTGCTGCCTGGATTTACATTTCCAAGCTCTGCTATCTTTCGTAATTCTCCGTCTATTAAAAAGCCGACAGTAACAACTTTTGCATAGTACTCTGTCCTAAATGTCCCACCATTGTATACATTCCCAAATATCGTTACTTTATCGCCTGCCTGTGGATGTTCGGGGTCAAGCCAGATATCAGTGATAACTATCTCTGCCTGTCCCGTTTCAATTGCGTTTGATGGCAAGGATAAATACATTAACGAAGCGATGCATGAGATTATAACTAATTGTAGAACTGAACGTCTTACCATTTTACATTCTTTCCAAAAATCCATGTGATAAATGCCGTGAATCTAAGTAGACTGTAAAGTGGCCTGTAGAAAAACACGATTAATGGTGCAAGATAGGCTAGTCTTAGATCTTGTTTTCGTGGCGAAAGGATTGCAGATGATACAAGCACGAATGTTTCAGATATCATGTAAATCATAAAAAATAGAGTAAGAAGATATACTAAAACATCTGTGAATTTAAATATTAGAAAAGGAAACCAGACAAACCTTAGCACTAGAAAAACCTCATCCATTACCCACATATCATAAATAGACATTATTAATGCAGAACGGTAACCTTTTGTCCACAGTATATCTTTGTGCTTGATCAGCGTTGCCATCTGTCCATGTGACCACCTAGTCCTTTGTCTCCACCAGGCCTTCCAATTGTTAGGGCAAAAGGTCCAAGATATACCTTCAGTTGCAAATGCTAACCTTCCTCCAGATTTTCGTACTTTAACTGTTAAATCAAAGTCTTCAGTTATTGTGTCTTTGTCATACATACCTATACCACTGAAAATTTCTTTTCTAAATGCTCCAAAGGCACCAGAAATTATTAGCAAGCTGTTTAGAATTGCGTTGTATCTTCTTCCCATTTCCATTGAAATGAGGTATTCGTAGGCTTGAAGTTTGGTTAGAAGGTTCTGTACACCATTATCTCCGCTTAGTATCCTCACGTTACCTGAGGCTGCGATAACCTGTTTGTCCTCGAAATACTTTGCTATTTCATCCAATGATTTTCTTTCAATAATTGTGTCTCCATCAATACTCATCAAAATGTCACCTGTTGCGTACGCCGCACCATAATTCAATGCGGCAGCTTTTGAACCAGACGCCTTTTCACGACGAACAAGTTTGATTAATTTTTTCTGTGCAAATTCTTGTGCGATTTTGTATGTGTTATCAGTGGAGCCATCATCAATTACTATGATTTCTTTATTTTGGTATTTTGCATCAATTGCAGCCTCTAGGGCATGTCTAATTCCAGTCTCTTCGTTATGTGCAGGTATTAGTAATGAAATTTTGAAGCTTGGATGCAACGTTGCTCTTAACTTTCGCTTCTTTCTTTCTTTTAGGCCATACAATAAAAGAAATGTAGACTTACCAAATGATCTAGAATAGTCAACTATGGCAGGAACAAGAAAGATCACAAGCAAATCCCATAAGGATAAAGAGTCCAACCAAAGAAAAAATCCTTCTATCGAAATTGCCATTAATTCTCACTAATGCAAATCATACTATATTGTAGCACCAACATGGGTTAATTATATAGGATTTCTACAGGTATGAATAAAAAGCGCAAAAGAACCTGACTAGATGATGGAAAAAATTGTTGTCGATACCAGCATTATAATAGATGGTGAAATCACCAAGCTAATTGAAGCTGGAAGCCTAAAAGATTGTGAGATAATTATTCCAGTTGCAGTACTTGATGAGCTTCAATCCCAAGCTTCGCGAAGCAAAGAGCATGGTTTTGTAGGACTGGAAGAGATCAAAAAAATACGTCAGATCTCCGAGAAACATAACATTACGTTAAGATTCGAAGGCGAAAGGCCAAGCATGGAGGACATTCGACTTGCAAGTCATGGTCGTATTGATGCGATAATAAAGGACATTGCAAAGAAAAACAATGCAACTTTTTACACCGCAGATTATGTGCAGGCACTTGTTGCTGAGGCGGAGGGGGTAAAGACCAGCTATTCAAAGCCCGATGTCAAGACTACAAATCTAGAGTTTGAGAGATTTTTTGATTCCCAGACAATGAGTGTGCATCTAAAAGAGGGTACAAGACCCATGGTAAAGCGAGGAAAGCCCGGAGCCTTTACACTTGTAGACTTTGAAGATACCATTCTCACAAAGAACTACCTAAGCTCTATAACAACACAGATTCTTGAAGCATCTCGAGTTAACCAAGCTGGTGCGATCGAAATTTCAAAACCAGGAGCACTTGTTATTCAGTACAAAGATTTTAGAATAGCAATAACTCACCCGCCCTTTTCAGATAACTATGAAATTACTATAGTGCACCCAATAGTGAAACTTTCAATGGATCAGTACAAGATATCAGAAAAGCTGATGACAAGATTTTCTGAAAAAGCTGAAGGCATTCTTATCTCAGGGCCTCCAGGGTCTGGAAAAAGCACCTTTGCTTCCAGTCTTGCTGACTTTTATTCACAAAAAGGAAAGATTGTCAAAACCTTTGAATCGCCAAGAGATCTTCAGGTTGGCGATAAGATTACGCAGTATACACAACTTGATGGTAGCTTTGAAAATTCTGCAGACATATTGTTGTTAGTAAGACCAGACTACACTATTTTTGATGAATTAAGAAGATTTCGTGATTTCCAAGTCTTTGCAGATTTAAGATTGGCAGGTGTTGGAATGGTAGGAGTTGTTCATGCTAGTGCTCCACTTGATGCCATTCAAAGATTCATAGGAAAAGTAGATCTTGGTATGATTCCTCACATTTTAGACACAGTTGTATTTGTAAAGGGCGGAGATATTGCACAAGTGTACGAGCTTGACTTCAAGGTAAAGGTGCCAACCGGTATGACAGAGCAGGATCTTGCAAGGCCAGTTATAGAAGTGCGCAACTTTGAGAATCGGACCTTGGAATACGAGATCTATACCTATGGTGAGGAAAACGTTGTCATACCAATATCAAAGGAGGCAAAAAGTGGTGGTATAGAGAGATTGGCTGAGGCAAAAATAAAAGAAACGATACGCCGGTTTGACCCAGACGCAGAAATTGAGATTCTTTCAAACAATAGTATACAGGTAAGAGTTGACAAAGATGTAATTCCATCTATAATTGGACGTGGCGGTTCTACAATAAACGAACTTGAAAAGAATCTTGGAGTTCACATAGATGTTGAACCAAAGGTTCACTCCTTTGGCAATGAAGCTAACTTTGAACTTTCAGAGTCTGGAAATTCTTTAGTGCTTGAGCTTGACAATGGCAAGACTGGCATGCATGCAGACATTTACGTAAAAGACCAGTATCTACTATCTGCACATGTTGGCAAAAAAGGTAAAATAAAAATTTCAAAGAGATCCGATTCTGGAAAAAGATTGATCAGCGCTGCCATGGCAAAACATGATATAAAGGTACTAGTTCATCATTAACTATTCAAAGCTATCAAGAACTTTCGGATTTGTTTTTAGAAATGTGACAAATTTTCGTAGTTGTTTTATTGTTTTTGGATTCAGGTGATGTTCCATTCCTTCTGCATCTTGATTCGCCGCATTGTAGTCTATGCCAAGCATCATGAAAAATTCTAGCAAAATTCCATGTTTTTGTCTTACGGCATCAGCTAGCGCGTTTCCTTTTGTGGTCAGATTAATTCCACGATACTTTTCATATTCCAGATAGTCGTTTTCATCAAGCCTGTGTAGCATTTTTGTAACGCTGGGAGCACTCACGTTCATGTACCGTGATATATCAATAGTATTTGCATATCCTTTCAGCTCTACTAACTCAGATATCACTTCAAGATAGTCTTCTATTCTTGTGTTAGAATCACCCTTTCCTGACCTATGTGCTTCTTTTATGGATTCTAGTCTTTCACTACTTTGTTTCTTCAAGTACTTGTGATGATTATTCCTTGAATGATATAATCTATTTCCTCATGTAAGAAATCTTTACCACATTGTGATTGATCTTTAGCATGGAATTTTAACTATTAATGCAGCAATTCACGAGGATGAACGAGAATTACCACAAGAGTATTCATAGAATTAAACGGATTACAGAATCAGTCAAAAGAAGAGCCGAGATTTATTCTGGGTTAGCAAAAATAGATGATAGGGGAACTGCACAGTCCTTAAGTAAATTGCAACATGCACCTTCACCAGGTAAAAAGTTACAAAAAATTGGCTGGATTGTGTTTTGGATTCCAGAACCAACCGGCATAACAAATGCAATAGGTGCTCCTATGATACTTGGTGGCAAATATCTTGATAGAGTTTATAATAGTGCAACAATCGCTGATGTGGGACACCAAACAAAGAGCACGATTGGATCAATTAGAGACTTTAAAGATACAATTAACTAAAGCTGTTAGTTTTTAACTGGATATAGATAGAACGCTTCTGTTTGACTAGCTATGAAAATTATAATCAAAGTGGTTGATGGATCTTAAAATTAGATCATTTGCATCCCAGAACATTACTGAATATATATAATGGAGATATGCCGAATCAGACATGCCTCAAACAAAACCAATGGTAAGTGTTGAAAATGTTGTAGCATCTGCATCTGTTGATCAAAAAATTGACCTCAATGAAATCACAAAAAAATTTCCTGATACGGAATATCATCCTGAACAGTTTCCAGGATTAGTATTTAGACTAAAATCGCCAAAGACTGCAACACTGATTTTTAGTTCTGGAAAGATGGTCTGTACCGGAGCAAAATCTGAAGAACAATCAATTAGCGCAGTAAGAAGTGTAGTACAAAAGCTTCGAAAGGGCAAAATAAAAATAAAAAATGAGCCCGTTATTGTAATACAAAACATTGTGGCTTCTGTAAACCTTGGTGGAAAAGTTCATCTAGAGCAAGCTGCAAGAAGCCTCCCTAGAAGCATGTATGAACCAGAACAGTTTCCTGGATTAATACACAGAATGCTTGATCCAAAGACAGTAATTCTAATCTTCGCATCAGGAAAATTAGTATGTACTGGTGCAAAGAAGGAATCTGAAGTATACAGGTCGGTGCATAACCTGCACACATTGCTTGAAGAAAAAGAGTTAATGATATACGGCTGACAACTCATTTTTTAAACACGAGTTTTTCAAAAATTATGTGAGAAAATTAACCTCCTTAGAGAGACTTGCCAGAAAATCATACTTCATAGGATATAAAATATTAGAAAAGTGTAGTGAAGATAGTTCTAGATGAGATTGCAAAGCAGTTTAGTACCAAAATACTTTCCAAAATAACTTAAAGTTTAATTTTAAAACTCGTTTAAAGCAAGTTTAAATTTTTGTAATTCAAAACTACGAATAAACTCTGGTGATTACGTTCGTCATTACTTACGTATGGGCTACAAAACTTGGCTTGTCTATATCCCCGTTAGTTTTTAACTAGAACTTTTTCTTCCTATCTTGTGACATCAAGAGCTCAAGTCCTAATTCCCATTTCAATTGCGGCGGTCATAGTTGGTGTGGTTGGCGTGATGACAATACCAAGTGATTCTAAGCTTGAATCAGTTGACTTTCCTCGTGGAATGATCAAAGTTGACGATATTGTATTGGATGTTGAAATAGCGGATACTGATGCTACACGTACGAGAGGTTTGATGTTCAGAGAACAACTTCCTTACAACCAAGGAATGTTTTTTGTGTTTGATGATGAGCAAGTACGCTCCATGTGGATGTTAAACATGCAGTTTCCATTAGATCTCATATGGTTTGACAAAGCTGGAAATGTTGTACATGTAGAAAAAAACGCACAACCATGCAAATCTGCACTTGAAACCGCGGCATGCACCTTTCAGAGTGCAGAGGGAAAAAAGGCACAGTATGTTTTAGAAGTTACTACAGGATTTATAGAAAAATTTGGCATTACAGAAAATTCTAAGCTCCAAATAATCTCTATTTAGTACTACCCTTTTGAATTAATAGTTTTAACTCTTCAAAGGCAGCCTGCACCTCACTTACGGCAGCCTCGTTTTCAAGGGTGCTAACATCCCCAATCTCATCCCCCTTTGCTATGGATTTAAGCAGCCTTCTCATTATTTTACCACTGCGTGTCTTTGGTAGCTTTGATACAAAATAGACTTGATCTGGTGTAGCTATAGGACCTACCACGTTTCTTATGTGGTTTACAATCTCATTTTTCAAATTTTCATTTGGAGTAATGCCTTCTTTTAGAACCAAAAATGCAATTATTGCTTCTCCTTTTACATCATGGGGAATTCCACACACTGCAGCTTCTGCCACTGATTTGTGTGAAACAAATCCGCTTTCAAGCTCAGCAGTACCTAGTCTGTGACCTGAAATCTTTAGCACATCATCTGCCCTTCCAAGCAACCAGAAATATCCATCCTTGTCTTTTATTGCGTAATCTCCTGTATAGTAGGTGTTTTTGTATTTTGACCAATACACCGATTTGTATTTTTCATCATCACCCCACAATGTCAAAAGCATTCCAGGCCATGGATTTCTAACTACAAGATATCCCTTGGTTTCAGGAGGCAATTCTTTTCCTGACTCATCTACAACTGCCATATCGAGTCCTGGAATTGGCCTAGTTGCAGAGCCTGGTTTTAGCGGTATGGTTTCAAGCCCTGGCAGCGGAGTTATCATGGCACCTCCTGTTTCGGTTTGCCACCAAGTATCTACTATGGGGCATCTTTCTTTTCCTATGGTCTTATAGTACCACTTCCAGACCTCTGGGTTTATTGGCTCACCAACTGTTCCAAGAAGACGTAATGTTGAAAGGTCATACGAATTTGGGATCAGGTCACCAAACTTCATGAACGTACGAAGTGCCGTAGGTGTAGTATAGAATGTTGTTACTTTGTATTTTTGAATTATTTCCCACATTCTTGCGGGAGTTGGATAGTCAGGAGCTCCTTCATACATCACTTGGGTTGTGCCATGCAACAGTGGCCCGTAAGCTACATAGCTGTGGCCAGTAACCCATCCAATGTCGGCAGTACAGAAATATACATCAGAATCTTTTATGTCAAAAATCCACTTGAAGGTACTATACAAGTGAGTAAGATATCCACCAGTGCCGTGCAACACACCTTTTGGTTTTCCTGTTGTACCAGAGGTATAGAGTATGTATAATGGATGTGTGCTTTCTAACTTTTCTGGCTCGCATGTGTGGAAAGCAGTTTTCATAAGATCGTGCCATAGCTTGTCTTTTTGATTTAAAGTGATTTGGTTTTTTGCTCGCTCTAGTACTATTACATTTTGTACAAAATCAAAACCAGATATTGCTTCGTCAACCACTTCTTTTAATTTTACAACAACACCGCGTCGAAATCCACCATCTGCAGTTATTACAATTTTGGATTTTGAATCTTCAATTCTATCTCTTAGTGACTTGGCGCTAAATCCAGAAAAAACTACAGTGTGTGTTGCTCCAATTCTTGCACATGCTAGCATCGATACGATTAGCTCGGGTACCATTGGTAGATAGATTGTTACTCTATCTCCTTTCTTTACGCCAAGAGATTTTAGTACATTTGAAAACTTGTTAACTTCAACCCATAGATCGTGATATGTGAGGACACGACTTTCGCCATTTTCTCCTTCCCACAGTATGGCCAACTTTGTTCCTCTCTTTTGTTGATGTACGTCTAAAGTGTTGTATGATGCATTGAGTTTTCCACCCACAAACCACCTAGCAAAAGGCGCATGCCATTCTAGTGCGCGTTCCCACTCCTCAAACCACTGTAGATTTTTAGCCTGTTCTGCCCAAAATGCGATAAAATCATCTTGTGCCCTCTTTCGTGTCTCAAAGTCGTTATGCCCTAGCCCTATAAGATAACTCTCAGAATCCAATAGACAAGATCTCTTATTCTGTCAAAAAAAGATTTGCCTTAGATAAAGGAGGCTGGGAGCGAACCTGTTATTCCTATTCAGATTCTCTTATTGGGATGACATCCTACTAAGCCAATCTGAATCTTGAGAATCTTCTGCACCGTCAGCGCCAATTGCTACAGGCTTTTGCTGTGATAACGGGGGAGTTGTGCTACCATCAGATGGGCCAGAAACTGGTGCTGCCGTAGCTGGGGCAGGCTGCGGAACCGGTGTACTTTCTACCTTACCCAAATATGAAAGGGCGGCTGATTGAAGTTCTTGTTTGGGGCCTTCTGTACGCTCCACACTTTCCACGGAAAGATCTGTCATGCGATGTTGTATGCTTACTATCTCTGCTTTTTCGTGTTCGATGTGTTCTATTATTTCTACAGTTTGGGTCTTTACAGATTCGTATTTGGCATCAGATATCTCGTTGCTCTTGTATTGCAACTTGGCATCAAATACCAACAGTCTAATAGATTTGAATTGGCTATCCAACTCTGCTATTCTTTGATCTAGTTTTTGTTTGATTTGTTTTTCGGTTTCTTCGAGAGTAAGTAACTTCATCTTGTATTTTTCGTGGATGAGCTCTGCATCCTCCTTCATGTCGTCATTTTCAGAGACGATGTCTATCAGAGCTTTGATTCGACGTAATGTAAGACCCTTTTCACGCAACAATCGTTGTGCTTCTAGTCTCCATCTCGGGATGTATATGACATAAGCACCTTGTACTACGAGTTGCTCAAATGGCAATTGTCTGAGGCCTTCTGAACCACAATCTACTCCGACAGTTTGGACAGAGCCATCGATATCAGTTATGGTACCAACGACTTTGCCAATAAAAGTGCCGTACATGTCTTTCACTTGCTTGCCGATAAACTCTATCTCCTCTTTGCTCATTGCATATAGGTTTTAGAGTTCCTATAACCAGCAAAGTGTTAACAAGGTTTCTAGTTTTTGTAAGATCATTTTAACTAAACCACAAAATGGACTTTAGTTCATCAAGATTTTCGCAATTTTAAAATCTACTTGCAGGTTAGAAAAACCAATGATCAACAAAGAAGACCTAAACGAAGTCTTGCATTTTGTGTCAAAAAGATGGGTGGATATGAGCCGTGATCCACAAAACAAGGCCTTTGAAAGTTTGCCAACAAACTTTTGGATGAACTCCATTGGAGGAAAAGCTGGCAATGGTAGATGGGTAACAACGTTAATGTATACAGAAGACCAGGCCGAAGCTGAATCCATCAAAGAAGTTTTGTTAAGATGGCAATCAAAACATGCAAGTTTGTCTGACATAGTTCAGATAAACAAAAAGTAGATTATTATAATTGGATAACTTTCCGATCGTAATGTCTGACGAGTTTTCTGATTCTGAAAAAGAAGTTCTTGCAAAACACTTTTCAAACGTAGATGATTCTGTCTTTGCACTAATCACACCAAAACAGGTTGATCGTGGTGCTTTGATGTCACGATATAGCAGATCTGACAAAAGCATGCGAAGAATTTTTCTTGACGAATTTTTACAAAATGAAAATCGCGGTGAAGAATTCTACAATAGAGTTCTCCTGGAGTATGGCGATGATTCGGTAGCTGAGCTTGGCGAAGCTCAAATTGCAATAGAGGGGTTATCAAACATAGCTGTAAAAAAAATTGAAGATCGCAGAATTGGTTTGTCATATCTTGAAAAATCTTCACGTTATGTAGCTTGGGACAAAAAAGTTAATGACAAATACAAATTTTTTAGGGAACCTGAAATTATGAATTCCAGATTTGCTGATCAATATTTGGAATCTTGTAATTTGGACTTTGATGTTTATTCAAAAAACATCCAACCCATGATATCCTATATCCAAGAAAGAGAACCTATAGAGAATCAAAAATTTAGAAATTCTGCCTCTCAAGAAGTGCCTTTTTCAAGCCTCATAGATGAGACAGACATCAAATCTGCCACTAGAATATACAATGCCACAATAAAGGCAAAGGCGCTTGATGTGCTAAGAGGGCTACTTCCTGCATCTACACTTACAAATGTGGGAATCACGGGAAATGGCAGAGCCTTTGAGTATCTTTTGACTATACTTTATGGTTCTAATTTAGAAGAAGAAAGAACTCTAGCATCAAAGATGCACCGCGAGCTTGATGTTATGATAAAATCTTTTGTCAAGCGAGCGGATGACAGGCATGGTAAAGCTCTTCAAGAGTATCATACAAAGCTACGAACTACTGCTAGTGGTCTAGCTAAAAAGTACCTGAGAACCAAAAAAACAAAAGAATTTCTTGTGGAGCTGGTAGACTGGGATCCTGCAAAAAAGGCTGAGGAAAAAATAATTTCAGCTATATTATACGACCAAGTTCAAGGAATTCCATACAAAACAATTCTTGCAGAAGTAAAGAAAATGAGTCTTGCCATAAGAAAAAAAATAATAAAATCATTTGCACAGCTTCGCCAAAACAGAAGACATAGACCTTCGCGTGCGTTTGAGATGACAGAGTATACTTTTGATTTTCTGACAAACTTTGGAATGTTCCGTGATTTTCATAGACACCGAGTTCTTACCTTAGAAAGACAGCTGCTCACAACAAACCATGGGTTTTCTGTACCAACAGAAATTTCTGCTTTAGGAATAGAAAAAAACTTTCGTGATTGCATGTACAAAGCAAAAGAAGTTTTTGATCTGATGCAACCAAAAATGCCAGAACAAGCTCAGTATGTGGTAAACTTTGCTTACAACTATCTATACTTTATGCGACTTAATCTGCGGGAAGCTACACACCTTATAGAACTTAGAACCGTACCGCAGGGCCATCCCGACTATAGAAATGTAGGTCAAAGCATGTACAAAGCTATAAAAAAAGTGCATCCAACACTCAGTCAGATAATCAAATTTGTCGATCTAAAAGAGTACGAACTTGAACGACTTGAATCAGAAAAAAGAATAGAAGAAAAACGCAAAAAAATGTCTTAGGAAAACCACTGCTCTAATGTGTGACTCTTTTTTTCAAATGCTTTTTTTAGTCGATTCAATGAAGTTTCAATCCTGTCTAAAGAAAAGTTTCTTTCTGAACATAGATAGTTTGTGAGTCCCTTAAAATCAATTTGTCCAAATGTGATCTCTGGAACATTTGCAACGTTTGGTTCCAAAAAGATCTTGCGTATCTGTTTGTAATTTATTTCATCTAACTTTTCCTGAATTTGTGGAATGTTTTCAAGCTTGCCGTATTCTTTTATTGCTTTTAGTGCAGTCTTTGGACCTATTCTTTCAAAACCATTTGGATTAAAGTCTGTTCCAATTAAAATTCCTACATCAACAAGCTGCTCCCTTGTAATGCCAAGCTCTAACAAGTTTTTGTGCAAGTTTATTATCTCCGGTTCAATTTCTATTGTGGTATTTCTGTTTGGCAATTTTCTTCTACCACTATTTGTAAAGTTTCGTACAAGTTTTGTTGCTCCAAATAATAATGAATCAAAGTCCTGACTTGCTGACGCATATGCTTGTCCAGTTATAGTCAGATTTGCCGCTGTAGCTTCGCCTTCGGATGGTGCTTTTATAAACGGTATGCCAAAAAGTCTCAAAATATGCTGAGAATCTTCAACCATCTCATCGCGCAATGATGAAGTCTGCTGGGCGTATTTTTTTGCCTCCTCATACTTACCTTCAGTCAATGCCCTCTCAAACTTGATTGTTGCATCCTTTTTGATCTGTTTTCGCCGTTCTATCTCTGCAGATTTTAATGATGGTGGCGTTCCATCAAAGACATAGACTGGTTTTATTCCAAGAGAAAGAAAGTTTACATTTCTATAGAAAAGACCGCTAATATGACTAGTAATCTTTCCTTTAGAATCAGTAAGTGGCAGACCCTCCGAACCACGAATTATTGCCAAAAATTGGTAAATAGCATTATACGCATCTATCGCAACAACTTTTGAAGAAAAATATTCTAGACTTGTTTTTTCACGAACAGTAAGAGGCTTTAGATCTAAACCCACAAAATATTGTAATGTTTAATGGATTTTTGCTTTTCCTATTTTTTACGAAGGCCAGACTTGGTTTCCCAGCCTCGTTCAATTATTTCTTCATATATGTTTGAAAGTTTAGGAATGTCTTCGCCTTTTTCAGCCGCCGTTTTGACCTTTTCTCTATAGTAATCCTCAATTTCCTTTGCTATCCTGCTGTCAATTGTTATAGAGACTCGGAATTTTGGCATTTCATTATTTCACTATCAGTTGTCATATTAAAAAGGAGGTTATCAATAATAAACTATCTATTATCAATTCCTACACTACTTTACGATCAAGACAAGGCCGCCGTCTTTTGTTGATTTTAAAATGATTGGAGTTTTGTTAGAAAGGCCCAAGTTTGACAAAAAATCATGGAGTATGATATCTCCCTGTATTACGTACTTTCTACCTTCAAACTCAATTGAGACTGTCTTTTGTGAGATTGTCTCCATTTACTGATCTTCATAATAAATAGTCTACTTTATATCCTTTATTATATATCAACTATTCAAACTGTAATTCTATTTATTAACGAACAAAGGAAATCTTGCAGTTGCCAGGTTAGCCAAGTGGTACGGCGACCGCCTCGAGATCCAAAACAAGGTAGCGGTTGTGCTTCTGCACTCAGGGGTTCGAATCCCTTACCTGGCGCGTTTGTTTTTTCAATTAAATTTTGAAAAAATTTGTGCGTAAATTTGATCAAAAATTTGGAGATTCGAACTAAATGTTTGTATCCGTGTTCTGGCGTTGAACTAAAATCAGAAAAAGTATTTTGAGGCTAACTACGTTTCAATAGCTAAAACATCACCAGTTTCTATGTCAAT
>CAYZOW010000013.1:0-27551 GCA_964480245.1 uncultured Nitrosopumilaceae archaeon
ATTGATTATGAACAATTACATGCTAGCTAAAAGATTGTTACTCCTTTTTTGTTTTACAGTTGCTATCGTGCCTTTCTTAAATTTTGAATTTGCTTTTTCATCTTTACAACACGAAGGAACAGTTCTAAAGCTTTATGATTTTAGAGGATATGAGTTTAATGGAGGTCAACCTGTCGTATTTGTAGGAAAACTAACTACAGAAGCAGGTAAACGAATAGAATCTGCTGAGATTCTAATCAAAAGTGATAGCCCCTGTCCAAAAGACGGCATTATAGCGAGTGGTTTTACAGACAAAACGGGAAGGTTTTGGATTTATACTATCACCAAGATTTGGGATGAATCAGATAATATGATTAAGGTTCGTGCCGTCTTTCTTGGAAATGAAAAATTTTCTCCTTCGATCTCTGATAATCAAATCCTAGTTGTTTATCCTTCTCATGCAGAAAAATGTGAGAATTGATAACTTTCAGTCACAAATAGGATGATTATAACAATGGTTGAGATTGGTTCCCCAGGTACCAGCACCTTCAATGTTGGCGCCTTCCAAATCAACAAATGAAAGATTTGTATGTGTGAGAGTCGAATATCCAAAATTGACATGTTTCATGATTGAAGAAGTAAAATCAGACCGGTAAAGGGTCGCCCCATAAAAATTTGCATTTGTTAAATCAGCATGATTAACTTCTGCTTGAATCAATTTTGAATACGACAAATTTGTATCAGTAAAATTAGCTCCATTTAAAAGAGCATATTTAAGAAAGGCATAACGCAAATCTGCTCCAGAAAGATCAGCTCCTTGAAGATCAGCCCCTTTTAGATTAGCATTTGAAAGGTTGACAAACCTAAGGTCTTCATTGCGGAGATTAATTGCATAAAGATCACATCCTGACAAATCTGCTCCAGGCTCAAAAGTAGAACAATCCTTATTGTCTATCTCATTATTGTTTTCAATTATTATTACAGAGATGATATCGCTTCTTTTTTCCAGTACCTTGGCCAGTGATGTTGTTACTGATGCTGTGAATTCATTGTTCCATGTATCAGATTTTACATTGGTGACGCCAGCAAAATGAATGAATTTCAAGACAGCTGATTGCAAATAACGGATTTCCTTGGCGCGTTTTACTGAATCAAGACTTTCTGGCTCTCCTTTTACTTTTACTAAAACCATGACTTTTTCTCCTTTTGAAAGCTCATTTCCATATTTTGCTACAAATTCATTGGCTGTCAATCCATATACGGCATTGAGATTAACCAACATGATGATCGAGAAAATCGCAATTAAGAAGTAATTCATGTGAAAAGTACAATTTAAGATTAATAAATTGATTTGCGAAAGATAAACTAGCAATGGGGGGTCTAATGAAAGATGATTTTGTAATAGTGATGTTGTTATTAATTGTGAACATCTTTATTGTAACTTCATTAATCCAATCAGCTAATGCAGCCAACGCTAACCTCTACGTATCTCAAGAAGCCATGTTGGATGATTTACGAAAAAAAATTGAGAATATGAGCGAACATTCTAGTGATGCGAGAAGGTATTATGATCTTAGTCAAATCAAAATCGAGGTTTTGGATGTAAAAGTTGTTCCGATGTTTGACGATCCAAATTATCCTCTTGATGATTCTGATTTAGTTATAATAGATTTTAAAATAATCAACCAAGGGATTGACTATTTTGTATTAAGTGACAAGATGTTTAGTATCAGAGTATACGATTCCAAATTGGCTGAAAACGGGGTTGACAAAGATTATCTGGACGTTGTGGACAACTATTCTACTATTTATGATGATGAGCTAGAAGTTAGATACGACGATCTTGCATCCTTCAAAATCTTTGAGGATTGCGATTATCTAAACGACCGCATTTTCATCAACCAACCAGAAACCTTTACGATCTGTTTTGATATTTTGAGAAGATGGAATAATGAAGTATTAAACTTGGACGGACCTAAGCTTCATTATCTAACGATGATGGATAACATACGGTTCACATCTTGCCCTAATTGCATAAATGTATTATTAAGTTCTGATTTGACGAAATCGGATTCTGCTTTTAGGCAAAACTTTGAAACGAATTTACCGATTGAACCTCCTCTAAAACAACTCAAGGCTGGAAAATTACCTAAAGATGTTATTTGTAAGGATGATTTTATACTACTTTTAAGACCTGAAAATAATTTCCCAGCTTGTGTAAGCAATGACACGGCAATGATTCTAATTGAAAGAGGTTGGGAACTAATCCACAACTAGAACTTTATTGATCAGAAACTACGGGAAAGCATTCTTTGAATAATTTAGATTTTGAAGCTTGTAGTTATCGTCGTTAATTTATCAGAAACGGTAATCGTATAGATGCCTGATTTTATTTTAGGAATCTCCCAAGGTACGTAAAATGATCCCTTGTCCGTAGATTTTGTAGTTATTTTGGTCTCAAATTCATCTCCTTGTATCTTGATTACAATATTATGGAGTCCTCGTACTCCTGTACCCCAAAAGATTAGATATTTAGTGTCATATTTTTCGAATTTTTTGATATTGATTTGTTTTGTATTCTCTTCAGACAAAGGAGGATTTGAAACCTTTATGGAGGTTTTCCCTTTCAAGTCAACACCAATAAGTTTAGGAATTTTTGTTGCCCCGTGAGATGCAAAAGACGAGCTTGGGACTATGAGCAGAAGAATCAGTGCTAAGACGAGATAGGTTTTATGTTTTGCCATCATTTAATGTTCAAAGAATAATCATACATTTAAGCTAAGCCCGCTACAGCTGAAAATTGATCTGTCTTTAAACCCAGTTAGATTAAGCTAGTTATGCATGAAAACAATTCAAGGAGTGGTTAATTTTAGCCCTTGGCAAGTAAAGGTGGCACGTTCTCTAATCTCTGCTTTTTCATTGTCGTTAGAAAACTGATACAAGTTTATGACATCTTGAAGATATGTGCCATAACCTGTTAACTCACATTTTGAGAATTTCCATGTTTGTATAATTCTGCCATCTCCTGATACAACATCTATATTTACATCAAAAGGCGAGATTGTGTTGCTCTTTGTCATCCAGCGATCAACTCCTGCGTAAAAATCTTTTTTATCAATACTGGGAAGTGACTCCAAGTAAAATTCTGGACTATCAGAAAATTTGTAAACTGAAAATGAACCTCTTTCTTCATCAGTAGTGGAACTTGTTATTTGAAACTTGGAAAAAGTTGAGATGGTGATAGGTTTAGTAATCAAACCATTTGAAAAATGAACAACAAATGAATGTGCTATTTCGTTATCGGAAATTGTCGAAGCAGCAGTAACTTCAGTAATAGGAATTATGAGTATTCCTTGATTTACAAGATATTGAAGAGATGAAATGTAATCTGATTCTGTAATTTGTCCTTCTGCCCACCACTTTGCATTATTTTTGATCCAGGATGGGATTGACGAACCGTCAACAAATATAACAAATGAAGTTCCAATAACAAGTAATATAGACACCAAAAATATTTTCAGAGAAACGTTGACTTTCAATTAGTTTTAGTAAGTTTTCTATTATAGAAAAATCTTTTGCAATTAAAAGTAGACTTGCAATAAGAAAGTTTATTCTAGAATCTTTACTACGCACATGTTTATAACAGCTGAAAAAGTAGAGGTTCATCATTGAGCGATAAGACAGATTCTACTGATAATCGCCTAGAGCTGATAGCAGCAATTTTGATGTCACTAGTTGTAATTGCTACAGCTTGGAGTGCATACCAGTCTACTCTATGGGGAGGGATTCAAACCTTTACTTTGCGTGAAGTAACTAGCGCGAGTAATAAGGTCACGATGACGACCCTCCAACAAGGGCAATATACAATCATCGATGTCTTGACGTTCATGGAGTACATTAATGCACTCCGTAACAACGACCAGAAGCTCAGTGAATTCTACTATGACAGATTTAGGCCAGATTTCAAACCAGCTGTTGAGGCTTGGTTAGAAACAAAACCTTTTGAAAATCCAGATGCACCACCTCATCCTTTTGGTATGACTGAGTACAGGAAGACATTTTCTGAAGAGGCAGAACGATTCGCTACCGAATCTGCGATGAAATTGCAAGAAGCAGAACAAGCCAACCTGAATTCAGATAATTACGTGTTAATGACTGTAATCTACGCTGGAATATTGTTTATTGGCGGTATATTTTCTAATTTTTCTAAGAAGGGAGTACGTTTGGAACTTCTTGTTATGGGTTGGGGCATATTTGCTATTGCCACATTTTTTCTCTTAACTATGCCTGTTGCTCCATTATTTGGATAATACTTTCAACTACTTTCAGGAAATCAAAAATTAAAAATTAGAACACACATCATGGGTTTGAACTAATTTAAGTAACTCTATACAAAATAACTAGAATGGTAAATCTTACTCCAAGAAAATTTGCATTACTGGGCATTATAACAGGAATCATACTGGCATCAGTTGCAAATGATGAAATATTATTAATACAGGCACAAACGCCAGCCCAAAGGGAGTTCGCTCAATTTTGTATTGGTTCTGCCGCTCTTGTATCTGCTATAGTAACTATATTGATATTAACTAAAATAATACACCTAAGACCAAGTTGGGCTTATTTTGTAAACGGATTGTCATCAACTGTTACATTCGTCAGTATTACATTTTTAGCAATCTTACCACAAATATTCACATGGATTAAGATTTAGTAAACCCATGGATACAATCAATTTATCTGCTAAAAAAGTTAATCTAATGAATTTCAACCATGGAAATTAATTAGCCTCTGCTAATCCTTTCAAGACGCCGTTTAACAATCCAAAAAGGTCAAAGATTCTTATTTTTTGTTTACTATTAGAGAAAATTCTTTTTTAAGTAGGGGTGTTTTGTTATTATTTGCAAATACTTCGAGTGTTATCTTAAAGGGCATTTTACTAAGTGGTATATTGTATGGAATTATTGTAACTTGATGATCACCAGTATTTCTGTTAGGAAAATCTAGCGGTGGGAGATTGATTAACGGTTTATCGATTTTCAGATATTGATTTTTTAGATCATCAGTCTTGATTGTCACTATAATATTTTCAAATTTTTCTTCATGGTTTTTAATGTTAATTGTTATCGTTGTGTTTTTATCTGAATTTATTTTCGATTTCGATAGTTTTATTTTTGCAAAAGATAATCCTTTCCTTCTAAATAAACCCAAATTACTGACCTATTTCAGTGCATTATTCAGCATAATTATAGATTCTCTAGGCAATTACGCAATATCCACTCTTTTCCACAATCATTATAAGAGAGGTTAAGAAACCTAACAAATCTTTGAGCGCTGAAAAATCACCAACATGGTTGCGGATTGCCCAGATTGTACTTGGGGCAATTACAATTGCATTGTCAGCAGCAGTATTAGCTAATCCAGATGTCACAACACTGATTTTCGTTACATTACTTGGTATTGCGTTGATTACGGTTGGAATTGCCAAGATTATCGAAGGAGCCTTAGCACGCCATCTTTCAAAGGGTGTTAGGGCAATTGGCATTGGAATAGGCATAGTTTCCATTGTTGGTGGATTTTTTGCCCTTTCAAATCCAATTACAGCAATTGCTACACTGATACTGGTTATTACCATATTCATCTTAATTCATGGGGCCGGTCTGATAGCGGCAGGAATTTCTTCCAGATCAGAAAGTAAAGCGTCACGCATAGCCAACATAATAATCGGTGCAATTGTGATTGGTTTCTCAGCTATTCTATTTGCCTCTCCAGGACTTGCCCTTGTTATGATGGTTATTTTCCTATCAATAGCATTATTGTTCAATGGAATAGGAAGTATAATTTCAGGCATAACTGGAAATCGCCGACTTGTCAAAATGCCTAGTTAATGTATTTTTTGTTTTGAAAATAATATAAAGTTCCGCGATTAATGCTGGAAGACTTATTCCAAAGTTAGATAGTAAATTTTTTCTACGGATTATGTAATGATTTAAAGTTTGAATCCAAAATGTTTCACCATAATAGCGAGTCAAAATTAATATACTAAATATTCATTAGCTAGTTAATGAAAACAGGAAAAAAGTTCTTCAAGAGTTTTAAGAAAGATATTGATACCAAAGTACACAAAGTAGCAGACAAAACAGGGGCTATAGCCAAATTTTCTCTTGTAGGTGTGAAAAAGGAAGGAGAAGATATCAAAAAGGCTTTAGAAAAACAAGATCTCATATATTTAAAAACTGATGCTTTGGCGGTTGTTCTCAGAAAATTGGGCGGTTTGGATGAGTTTCTTGCAGTATTTGAAAAACTTACAAAGGAAGGCTATTTGTTGGTGTGGACTGAACCCGTATCAAGTATTCTGCCTTTTGGAATGGGCATGGCTGGAAATTTTTATTACTTTCAAAAAGGAAAGCTAATTGCATAAGTTGATTATTGCATGGTTTCTGTTTTTGTTTTCTAGAGGATGATAGGCTTGGATTGCTGATAAATTGTATTGTAATTTTAAATAAAGCTAGAAGAGACTAGTCCCCATGGAAGAAGAAAAACGCCAATTTTTCAATTTTTCATTCTTTAAAGTAGACCCAAAGTGGAGATGGATGGCGGATTTAGCAAAGGAGGAATCGGCAAAAGAGGTTGAAAACATACTAAAAACCTCTCAGGCAAAGTTTAGAACATATTCAACACTTGGATTAAGAGACGATGCAGAGTTTTTGTTCTGGTTTGCCTCTGATACTGTGGAACAAATTCAAGACATAATGTCAAAGATATACCTTACAGTTTTTGGCAAATACATAACTCCAACACATGTTTACCTGTCATGCACCAGGCCTTCTATCTATGCAAAGGGTTCTGGTGGACATGGGTGGCTTGCAGGTGAGGAACAGAAAAAGTATGCGATTGTTTATCCTTTTATAAAAACAAGGGAATGGTATCTCTTACCGATTGAAAAAAGAAAAGAGATGATGGATGAGCACATTGAAATTGGAAAAAAGTATCCGGAGGTTATACTAAACACAACTTACTCCTTTGGAATTCATGATGAAGATTTTATGCTGGCTTTCGAAACAGATCGTCTTGACAAGTTTCAGGATCTGATAATGGGCTTAAGAGAAACTAGGGTAAGTGCATATATCAAGGTAGACACCCCAATGATCGTTTCAGTAAAAAAAGACATTATTCCATTGATAAAGAGTCTTGGATAATGAATGCACTAAAAGAGTGGGCAACTGTAGTAAAAGCATTAGAGAATGGAAACCAAACCGTTCTTTTAAGAAAGGGTGGCATACTTGAAACTGATTCAGGATTTAATGTAGAATCAAAAAAATTCCTTCTTTATCCCACCTTTGAGCATCAAGAGTTAGCTTCACTCAAGTCACAGTTTTATGGATATTTAGCGGATGTGCTAGAGAATCAGCCACAATCTGACATTAATAGAATAACATCATATGCCGAGGTTATAGAAGAGTGTGATATCTCTTCTATGGAAAAAATTGAAAATATTTCGTCATTTCACATATGGAGCGATTCTTACATTAAAGAAAGAATGGATTGGCTTCCAGACAAACCCATGAAGGCATTGTTTCTCAAAGTTTTCAAAACACGTGCATTTGAAGTACCGGTTCTTGCAGAATACCAAGGTTGCAAATCTTGGATAGACATAAATGTAAATGCAGAATCTGGACAATCGGTTTTGAGCGATAAAGAGCTAAGCGAAAAAATTGCAGCATTTAGGAGAATCATAAATTGAAGTACAAGACCCTTGGCAAGAGTGGAATCAAAGTTTCTGAAATAGGGTTTGGGGCATGGACCATAGCTCTTGATTGGTGGGGCAAAAAAATAGAAGATGAAGAAGCAAAAAGAATGCTAAAAAAAGCCTACGATCTTGGAATTAATTTCTTTGAGACAGCCGACATGTATGGAAAAGGAAAGAGTGAAAAATTGATAGGCGAAGTCTTCAAGGGAATGCGTGATGAAATAGTTATCTCAACAAAATATGGTTATGATTTTGAAAATGCAGATCAAATAGGACACACCGAGCTGCCACAAAAATTTGATCCTGTCTTTACTGAAAATGCACTACAAAAGAGTCTGGAGAGGCTGCAGACTGATTATATTGATGTCTACGGATTACACAATCCAAAGATGCATCACGTAAAGGATGACACCATATTTGAGACGCTTGATAAAAAAATCGAGGAAGAAAAGATCATCACTTATCAAGCAGCACTAGGCCCTGCAATAGGCTGGACAGAAGAAGGGCTAGAAGTGATGAATCGAAAAAGCGTCAGCGCGGTGCAGACAGTTTACAACATTTTAGAGCAAACGCCAGGGAATGAATTAATCGAAAATGCGGAGAAGAAAAATGTTGGAATTCTGGTGCGTGTACCTGATGCGTCTGGAATACTAACAGGAAAAGTAAAGGCAGACACAAAGGTAGATGAAAAAGATCATCGCTCGGTGCGCAAAGGCGAATGGATAAAGGAATCTCTAAAAAAGGTAGAGCAGCTAAAACCCATAGCTGAGCGCAATGGACTGGATATAACAGAGCTTGCAATCAAGTTTATTCTTTCAAAAAAAGCAGTTTCATCAGTTTTACCTACTGTAATTAATGTAGAAGAAATAGAACAGTTTGCAGCAATGTCAGACGGAAAGTACCTCAATGCCACAGACATGAAAGAGATTAATGACTTGTATAATCAGTGGCCGCCTTACGAGCTAAAGGCGTCAGTTCCAGCAAGATAAGTTTAGGCAGGAATATAGTCTTCTATCTTATATTCATGTTCAACAAAGTATTCCACTCGAGTCTTTTTGAACTCACGTGCGCTAAACAAAATTCTATAATCATCCACATTGATGTGTTTTTGGATTTCTTTTGCCATACTTTCCGCATCAGGAAATGATTTGCAGTGCACCATAGAAAAGACATTGTAAGGCCAGTCTTGGTATACTGGTCTTTGATAACAATGGCTTATCTGAGGAAACGCACCTAGCTTTTCACCAACCTCTTCAATTCTTTTGGTTGGAACCTTCCACACTATCATGCCGTTTGCTACAAAGCCGACATCTCTGTGTCTTAGAATTGCTGCAAACCTTCGCATAACCCCAATCTCTTCGTAATGCTTTACTTTTTCAAGCAACTGCTCTTCTGTGACTCCAAGCTTTTGTGCATATTTCAAAAATGGTCTGTTTACAATCTCCAAATCTTTTTGTAGCTCACGTATGTACTGCTTGTCTTCTTCTGTTACAACAAATTTCACATCATGAATCTTTTTCTTTTCTTCTGTTGGTTTGATCTCAGGCGCACTTTCTTCTATCATATCTAGCTTTACTCCAATCTTGAATAGTTTTATTGTTGGAAGAAGCCTTACTTTTTTAATTCCTGATAATTTTGAAAACTTGTCAACTTCAGTTTTAAGAGCACTACCAGGCGGTACAGCAAGTGTAAACCACAAATTGTATTCATGGTTTCTTTCATAGTTGTGACTTACACCAGGGTGTTTATTGATTTGGCTTGCAACATAATCGAGTTTCTCTGGCTCAACTGACATTGCAATTAATGCACTCTTATAACCAAGCTTTCTTGTGTCAAAAATTGCACTTAGCTGTCTGATTATTCCTGTCTTTTTCAGAGCTACTAATCTTTGCATCAGTTCTTCTTCTGAGATCCCAAACTTGCTAGCAATCACTGTATATGGCTCAGGTACAAGTGGGAAAGTCCATTGAATCTCGTTTAGAATCTTCTTATCTAAGCTATCCATAGACATTACCGATAAAACAACATTTGCAATTAAAAAACGTACCGAGTTTGTTCCAGCCTGTGAATTATTTAAAAAAATAAATACAATTGAAAACCTGCAGAATCATTGATAGTCGACCTAAACTTGAAGGGAAATTTGGTCATCGTTGTAGGTGGTGGTCAAGAGGGACTAAGAAAAATAAACTCTCTTTTAACACAAGACTGTAAAATACTACTGATCAGTGATAAAACAAACCAACAGATTGCAAACTATGTCAGACAGAAAAAAATAACTTTTAAAAAAATGAAATTAAAAGGCGCAGATTTTTTGTCAAAGTACAAACCCTTTATGGTGATGGCTACAACTGATGATAAAGAGTTAAACAGGAAAATTGTAGAAAAAGCAAAACAGATGCGATGTTATGCTTATGCAGCTGATGATCCTTCAGTTAGCGACTTTTCCCATCCGTCTGCGATAAACATAGAAGATACTGTTCAGATCGCAATTTCTACTGGTGGTAGGAGTCCTGCCATGGCAAGAAAAATAAGAATGCAGGCAGAAAAGGTCTTTAAAAAAATTATTAAAAAAGAAGACATCTACCAGATAAAACTGCAAGAAATAGCTAGAAGTGCGGCAAAAAGCAGGCTTGCAACACCTATCGAACGCAAAAAATTCCTGTACAGCGTCTTAAATGATAATCAAGTAAAACAGTTAATAAAAGAAGGGAATTTTAAAAAAGCACAAAAGCGTGTTATGAAAATGTTAGGTGATTTGAAATGAGCCTTAATGTAGTCAACGCCAGAGTTACTTTTCGTAATTCCCCAATCCACATGCTTGAAAGATTCACCTTCAGGGACATGGGTTCTGCCTATTCTGCCTTTTTGGAGCACTCAGGACTGCGTGAGTGTGTCATACTTCAGACATGTAACCGCGTTGAGATCTTTGGAGCAGGAAATAATCATGATGTTGATAGAATAAAAAAGACATGGGCATCTATAGCAGGCCTTGAGGAAAATGCCTTCAAAGAAAACCTGGAAGTAAGTGAAGGTCATGATGTATATGAGCATCTTTTGAAGCTGACCGCAGGACTTGACTCGCTTGTCGTTGGAGAAGAGCAGATACTTGGACAAATAAAAAACTCGATCACAACTGCAAGAAAGGTAAAAGCCTCTGGAACCAACCTGAATACGCTTTTTGATAAAGCAGTTCGAGTAGGCACTCGAGTAAGAAACACCACTGGAATAAACCAAGGCAGTGTCTCGATTGGCTCTATGGCAGTCAAACTTGCTGAGGAAAACATTGATGACTTGAAATCAAAACACGTTTTGCTTATAGGAACAGGCGAAGCAGCTAGTCTTGTTGCAAAATCACTCAAAAAAAGAAACGTGGGATTTTTTGTAACAAGCAGAACCTTTGAGAGAGCAAAGGCATTTTCAGAGACAGTTGGTGGAAAACCAATCAAGTTCGAAGATGCGCTTGCAAATTTCAAGGCAGTCGATGTCTTGTTTGTTGCAACAGTTGCACCATATTTCCTTGTTACGTATGACAGAATAAAAAATGCCATGGATTCAAAAAAGAAAGGCATGATGATTCTTGACTTGTCCAATCCAAGAACCGTTGATGAAAAGGTCGCTACCATAAGTAACATAAAGATGTTCAACTTGGATCAGATAGCAGAAATGGTTGACAAAAACATGCGAGGCAGGATTGGCGAGGTTTCCTCTGCGGAAAAAATAATTAGTGAAGAGCTCCCAGTCATAGAGGCGGTAATGAGGAGATTAGAAGTAGAACCTGTCGTAAATAGTGTGTTCAAAGACATCGATATGGTTCGTGTAAAGGAGCTCAAAAAGGCTCTACAGATGCTTGGAGAAACAGACAAAGAAAAAATACGAGTAATTGACCAGCTTACGCAAGCAATTGTGGAGGGAATCATATCAACTCCAATGAACAATCTAAGACGCGCATCAGAGCAAGGTGACTCTGTGTTGCTTAAAACCGTCAGCAAACTTTTTGATTATAAAATAAAAGAGTAACAGATTATATTGCTACCAAATAGTATTTTTCGCGTATGACTTTTCCTAACGTTAGACTAAGACGACTACGAAAAAGCAAGAAAATTCGTGAGCTCTTAGAAGAAGTAAGACTCTCTCCAAAAGACCTCATATGTCCTATCTTTGTTCAAGAAGATTTGAAATCAAGAATGCAAGTAGAATCCATGCCTGACATCGAAAAGCTTCCAATAAAAGATGTAGTAACCGAAGTAAACTCTATAGCTAACCTGAAGATTCCTGCAATAATGATATTTGGCATTCCGGCAACAAAAGATGACAAAGGCACATCAGCTTTTGCACAAAATGGAGTTGTTCAAAAAGCTATTTCTGAAATAAGAAAAAACCTTGGCAACGAAATTGCAATAATGGCAGACGTTTGTCTTTGTCAGTACACAAGTGCAGGTCATTGCGGACTAGTCAAAGGCGATAAAATAGACAATGATTCCAGTTTGGATGTTCTAACAAAGATAGCTGTTAGCCAAGCTCAGGCAGGCGTTGATGTAGTATCACCTTCTGCAATGATGGATGGACAGGTAAAAGCAATAAGACATGGACTAGATGATGCTGGATTTACTGATGTGGCAATAATGTCACACTCTGCAAAACATCGCTCTTCTTTATATTCACCATTTAGGGACATGGCTCACTGTGCCCCGCAGTTTGGAGACAGAAAGACATACCAGCTTCCATATACAAACCCGACAGAGGCAATGAGGGAAGTAGAGGCCGATATTTCTGAAGGAGTTGATATTGTAATGATAAAACCTGCACTTGCCTATCTTGATTTGATTGCAAAGACAAGAAGTAGTTTTAACATACCAATATCTGCATACAGCGTTTCTGGTGAATATTCTCTGGTGAAGGCAGCTGCAAAGCAAGGATGGATTGATGAAAATGAAGTTACTTTAGAAATTTTGACTGCAATCAAACGAGCTGGTGCAGATATGATAGTTACATATCTTTCTAAGATTGCTGCAAAGATATTAAATGGGTAGGAAATGCAAGAAGACGATAGCTTTGAATTAGATCGTGCCTTTGATTTGATACCGCATGTCATAGGATCAAGTTGGGCAGTAATCTGGTTTCGTGTAAACAAAATAAAAAAACCGACAAGAGAGGAATACAGGAACAAGGTTGTAGAGTACGTCAAAATGTTAGACAGTTTTATAGATTCGTTTCCCAAATCTGATGATTTTCAAGAAATGGTTGCGTTTGCCAAAAAAAGACACCGAGATGAGATAGAAAAAATTCTTGCTGGAAAAAATCCTGAAGTAGAAAAGAGATTTGACAGATACGTAGATTACGGTTAGATCTCTTTTTTCAAATCAAAAAGAAATTTTTTCATTATTTTGGTTCTACGTCTTGCTTCTATTTTTGCCGCCTTTGTATTCATCTTTTTTTCTAAAAGCAGAAGTTTTTTGTAAAAATGATCCAAAGTCCAAGTCTGATCATCTGGCTTTCGAGTGTGGCAAAATGGATCATGTTTATTAAAAAACGGCCTTTTTTCGGCTCCCCCTACAGAAAACGCTCGAGCTATTCCTATTGCACCTATAGCATCAAGCCTGTCTGCATCCTGAAGCACCTTGCCCTCAATGGTACGTGGAACCACCCCCTTTGAGAAGCTGTGGTTACGTATAGCCTCTGAGACTATCTTTATTTCATCATTTGAATAATCATATTTTTTGAGTATCTTTTGTGCCGCTAAGGCGCTTTTTGTGGACGAAGTTTTTGATCTGCTACCTGATTTTGGAAAGGAAACGATATCATGCAAGAGTGCAGCCACAAGGACAAGCTTCATGTTTGCCCTTTCTTTTTTTGCTATTTTTTGTGCATTTTTGTAAACCCGCATCGTATGTTCAAAATCATGTGCAGGATCATTTTTTCTCATTCTTTTTTGAACTTCAATCTTTAGCTTTTCAATTGATCTCAATTTATAATCGCCACAATTTCGGTTTTACAAATGAAAGCTTTCTTTCAGTCAACAATTTGTTCCAGTTTATACAAGCAAACACTACAATCATGACTAGACTGCCAATGTCTGCAACTAATATCCCAAACAAGCTATCATCAAATAATTCTAAAAACGGCTTTAGTGTTACTGTGCTAATTGACAACATTATATAGTATGCAATTGCCCTACCAATCCAGAATCCTGCAAAAAGAGATATGTTTTTCACCTTCATTATTCCGTATGCCATAAATAGCAAGTTACTTGGAAGCGGTGTTATCGCAAAAAGAAACGACGCGGAAAAAAATCCATATTTTTTGTTTTTCATAAATTCGGCAAGTTTGTCAAGGTTTGATTTTCTTTCTGTACCAATGAATCTACGGAAGAATCTGCTGATATACATTAGGATAACCCTTCCAATTAATGCTCCTGTTGCTCCAACAATAGCAAGTGTAGGCTGGTCTAGTGTTGAATCTATGTTGTAAAAAGATGCCAAGACAATCCAAGTTGGTGGCATTAAAATCGGTGATGTATTCATTGCAATAAGTAAAAGAAAAATTCCAAGGTATGATAGCTCGCTTAGCATCTCAAAGATGTCGACCAATAGTTTTCTAAATTTTTAAGATCCTTTAATTGATTCTAAATGCCAGTCTTGAGCAGTTTAGGCGCTACGAAAATGCAAAAAGAAGTAGAATTTCATTAAAAATTGTAATCTTATTTGGTTTAGATCGGTGTGTTCTACAATAAAACATACAGATTGTACAATATATTTATAAGTCAAAATGACTAATTGTATAATGTGAGTACAAAAGCGTGGAAGTGTTATAGATGCAACCTGACTTTTACTGCCGAATCCCACGCAATGCTTCACGAAGATCTCTCAAAACATACTGTCCGTGAAGTCCAGATGCTCAAAGTGTAAATTATTATAATTATTTTGAAGTGAATTGAATTTTAAAAAGATGAAAATATCTAATTATTTTAAAACACAGTATGGGTGAAAACCATCGCGGTTTTGATGAACTAAATCGCAAGCAACGATTACGACGTCAGAAAAAGGTACGTAATAAAATGCAGGGGGAGGGATTTGAACCCCCGAACCCCTAAGGGAAAGGATTTCCCATTGCCAAGATCTTGAGTCCTTCTCGGTTGGCCGGGCTTCGATACCCCTGCAAGGTGAACTTCAAAGTCTTATTATATAACTGAAACTAGTTTCTCGTGATTAAGCGGTCTTTGATTTTGACTGTGTGGCATTCTTGTTTCGCATTTTTATGAGCACAATTATGGCTGCCATTGTTAACCCCACTATTATGATGTATTCCAGAAATGGAATTGCGGTGGTAGAGTCTACACCTTGAACTTCATCATCAACCATCATTGATTTTGGAGTTATTCTATAAATTGCATCGTGTGTGAGTGATACAACATACAAAAACCCATCAGGGCCAACTTCCAAATCTGTTATACAGCCAAAGCCTGTTCCAAATACAATCTCTTTCATTCCTTCACCTGCATTAATTACCTTATCAGCTAAAGCAGGATCATCAAAGACAAATCCTGTACGGCCTGAATTTAATTCAAACTTGTAGAGATTTCCAAAATTGCAATCGCCTACAAATAGACTGTTTATGTACTTTTCAAATCCTTTTGAATCAATAAAAGAGAGTGCGGTTGGTGCAACTGCCTCTTCCCAGCTAAACTCAGGATCACTGTAAACAAAATCACCAAAACTAGGCAAAAGTGATAATTTGGACTCTGTAGCAGGACCCATTATTGTTTCCCATCCGCTGTTAAAGTTTGGAAGCACAAGATTGACTTCATCATAATTTTGTGGGCCGTTTTCTGTTTGCCAGAGATTACCAGTAACTGGATCTATTGCCAGGCCAAAGCTATTTCGTATACCCATAGCATAATAGGGTCCTTCGGGCACAACACGCAAAATCACGCTTGTATCATCAGGCTCGCCTCTTGGATAGTTTTGTAGTATACCGTTTCTGTTTAGGCTCCCTATGACTGCATATACAGTACCATCCAAGCCAGTAACCATCGCTCCTCCATCATGATTGGGGCCAGGTGTTGCAGGAAGGTCTTTGATCAGTGCTGGATTTACCAATGCTTGCCCATCCCAGCTATATCTGTAGATTCGATTTCCAAGTGGCTGCCCACCATCAGTTGTTGATTCTGTAAAGTACAGATAAACTGTAGAATCTACGGTAGTGATTCCAAGCAACCCTCGTTCGCTATCATTACTGACACTTACGTCAAGGACTGGTTTTTCTTGCAACATTCCATTACTGATATGACGCACCTTTCCATCGTCTTTTTGCAAAACCAACATATCATTGCCTACAAAAGCTATTGTTGTAGGGTGTGAGAGATTTGATACAAATTTTTTAACAACCAGATCTTCATCTTTTAAAATAGGTTCACCAAAAGCAGGTAAGATCTCAAAAAGAAAAAATGCAAGAACTAAGATGAGTTTGATTTTCAATACATCTAGATAGAAATGCCGACTATTAAATTTCCAAATTCGTAATGACTGGCTTAAAGAAAACACCAGCTGAACAAGCTGGAATCAATCTTCCTTTAGGCAATAAAAAAATAGAAAATCTCATTAGGTTAGCAACAAAAGGGAGTTAGATGAGATGTAGGAGGCACAATTACGTTTACACGCAAGGATATTTCTATTGTACAAAATGTGGACATAGAAGATACCATAGTCATACAGGACGACGGAAAGCCAAGAAAATAATCATAGTGCCTATTGTTGTGGTTTTAGTTGGTATAGGAGCTTATTTTTATTCCGACACAATAATTAATTTTCCAAATAATGTACCCGAAATCATTGATGAAATTACATTAATCACACAGACCCCAGAACCAATAACAAAAACTATACTAGAGCCAATATCAAAAGCTCTCGAAATAAAACCAACAAACATGACAGCAATAGCATTTTACATTCATGATTTGATAAATGAAGAAAGAAGATCTAACGGACTTGCACCACTATCTTGGAATCCAAAACTAACACAAGCTGCATTAAATCATAGTAATGATATGGCAAAAAGAGATTATTTTCAACATGACAGTCCAGAAGGGCATGACTTTTCATATCGTTATTCTCAAGTAGGTTTTAGTTGTGAAACGCCAATCAGTCAGTATACATATTCTGGTGGTGGTGAAAACATTATGTTTCTCGAAGGTTACTATGGGGAAGAAAATATAACTAGGCAAAGTGTTGAAGGATGGATGAACTCGGCTGGTCATAGACAGAACATTCTTACTCCATATTTCTTGAGTGAAGGTATTGGGGTAGCGGAATCGTCAGACGGAAAAATATACGCAACACAAGATTTTTGCTAAAAACTGCCGTAAGTTAACACGGAAAACAAACAGCTTAATAATTAACAGAACTAGATATCAAAACACTTATTATTTGAGCACGAAAAATCTGGCTGATGACTACAATAAATCAGCTTAGAAGCGGTATGACAAGACTGGACACAGTGGAAGGCGTCATAGATAGTATTGGTGAGCCAAGAACTGTAAACCTGAGAACAGGCGGGCAGGCCCAAGTTGCTGATGCAATTATAAAAGATGATACTGGTCAGATCAAGCTAACTCTATGGGATGCCCAGATCAAAATGGTAAAGGCGGGTTCCAAAGTAACAGTAGAAAATGGTTACATCAACAGCTTCAAGGGAGAAAATTCCCTCAATGTTGGAAAATACGGAAAGTTAAACGTAATCGAGTTTTAGACTGATCTTTAATTTATTCAGAATCTTTTCGCCCAAATGCTCTTTTAAGAGAGGCAGCCATAAAATTGAAAGATTCGGCAAGCTTGCCTATTTCATCGTTTGATTTTATTCTTACTTTGGAATCAAAATTTCCTTGCGCTATCTCATCAGCAGCCTCTGTTAGTGTTTTTATCGGTTTTGATATTGAACGAGCTATAAAAACACTGATTATTATAGCAACTATTGATGCAGCGAGCGAGGCAGTTAATATTAAATTCCTTGTAGTATTGATTGGTGCCAGTATCTCTTCTTTATCATACTCTAGTATTAGGTATCCACCCAATCCAACAAAATCCCCACTTTGACCGCTTGAATGTACGTAGATAATTAATTTGTCACCATTCTTTGATCCAGATTCTCTTGCTGCAAAATATCCTGTATCACTAGATATTTTATCAAAAAATTCATATGCTGAACTTATAGGCCTACTTTCTTCTGTTGAATAAATCATCCTACCATCATCATCAAGTAATGTTAAATCCATTTTTTGTTTTGCTGCTTCTTTTGTTGCCCGTATATTATCAAGCTCGCCTTCAAAGTTTGTTACAATTTTGATAACACCTAGAAAATTTCCATTTTCGTCATCAATTCGTATTCCTATATCATTAGAATACACGCCAGCACTTTCATCATAATTAACTTGTCCAATAAACATCCCATCTCTTTTTGCATTTTGCCACCACTCTTCGTCGTCTTGTCTGTAATCCGATGTCTTTTGGGTTTGTGCAACATTTGCACCATATGCATTTGTTATGAATATTTCAGGAATTGAACTGCGGTAGTTTTTTTCATAGAAGGTAGCTTGGTCCCTTAGGTTTTGTGCTAACTTATTGTTAATTAGCTCTGACATAAACAGAGTTATCTCATCTTTTGGTACTGAAATCCATTCATGATCTTTTTTATCTATGTGATCTTGTATGTTATCTATTTTTTCAAATTCTTGGTTTGAGGAGATTAAAGTCTCTTTGACCAGCGGTGAATCAACATACATCTTAAATAACACTAATTTATCGTAGGAACTTTTCTCTACACCATCTATTATTTCAAGAGCCAAGCTTATTTGTCGAGTTCCTACTGAGTTTTGAAGATCTTGTTGACTTATGTCAAAGGAGATGTAACCTGTTACTCCAATAAAAGAAGTGATGAGCAAGTAACTTGTAATCAATTTTATTTCTATTTTCATAATATCACTCTATAGTAGCACTCTAGCAACTTACATTTCCATATGTTTTTGCTTGTTCCCACATAAATTGAATCCATACCAGTTGGTATAAGGAGTTTAATTCGTTTGGCGATTCATGATTCTGCCCAATTCGTTCCACATGAGGTACATGTTCCTCTTACACCATTGTATCTTGGATCCCAATACAATTCTTCTTCAGTGCCACAAGATGGGCAGTTACCAACACCATACTCACTTGAATTACTATGCGACAGCCATCTTTTTACTTTAGAAAAAAAACCTCTCAATAGTTACTCTTATGTTGGCTACTTTTATAATATTAGCTAAAGTTGCAGTCTAGCTGATATATCCTAGTTTTTTATCCTGTGATGGAATTGGTAGTGGCTCACCTGAAGGTCGCTGTCCCATCTGATCCTCTATTGTTTTGATTAGATGTTCTGTGTCTTGTACTCTCTTGTTAAGTGTGGTCATGTCAAGCTTGAATCCTAACATCTTTGAGAGAACCTCCAGAACCGCTTTTGATGCCTTTGCATCAACAACATAGCCTGATGTTTCTCCCAGCAAACAGACTCCAGTTATTCCCTTTGTTTTTCCAGCTCCTATCATCAAGCCGTTCATGCCTGTGATGCTTCCTCCATTCATTGTGAAAATTCCCTGCTTTGAAAACTCGTTGACTACCTTAGGTGAAGTACTTGTTCCATATACTTTTGGATTCTTTGAAAAAGAGCCAGTGATGTATGCGGCAAGTGTATAGATGTTTGTAACACCAAGCTTTTCGCAAATTCCTATGATTTCTTCTGCCATGGCATACTCACTTTCTGGAGTGATTGGTTGAGCATCACCAGTTAAAAGAATGATATCAGTTGGTTTGTTTTTACAGTAGTAAAACGTATTTTTCATAACATCAATTGTTCCATCAGGTTGGATTGAAACCTGTGGCGGAAAGGATGAGGAAAATATGTTTGCAAACTGGACTGCCTTGAATTCTTCTATTAGATAATCAACTGCGAGCTTGCCTACAAAGCCACTTCCTGGCAGGCCGCAGATAAGCTGTGGATTTTTTAGCTTCGGCATTTCAGAAACTTCAACTTTGATTTTTTGTGGAAACGACACAGCTTAGAAAGAAAAGCTATTCAATATTAATTAAGCGTAGGACTTTTATCGTCGTTTTGACTTTCTAGATTTTTTTGCTGCCTTGCGTTTTACTTTTCTTTTTATTGTCCTTCTTTTTCTTGTCTTTGCTCTTCTTTTTGGGGCCTTTTTTGTTCTTGTTTTTGTTTTTCGTGCTTTTGTCTTACGTCTCGATTTGAGTAGCTTTCTTTTTGTCTTTTTCTTGACCTTGCGTTTTACCTTTCGTCTTTTATCTTTTAAGAGTTTTAATTTCTCGTTGATTGTAACTAAATTACGACCTAGTTGCGCTTCCTGCTTTAGCTTTGTTTGAACCTGAGAGCGGAGTCCCTCTCCTGCCTTTGTGCTTGATTTCAATTGTACCAAAAGTGTTGGTTTTGACTTTACTTGCTGTCTTATCCTCAAGTCAAGTCTTGATTTGGCTTTTGTTGTATCTGTAATTAGTTTAACAAGCCTTTCTTCTGCAGCATTTCTTAGTCTTATTTCTGAGTTTAGCTCTGCTATCTTTTGCTCCATCATTTTAATTCTCTCAAGAGCTCGCGCCTTGTCATCTGGAGATTCAACAAATTCACTTTCTTGTTGAGCTCGTTCCTTTGCCTCTTTTTCTTGCATTATCCTCTCTTCTGCGGCAATTTTCAGTCTTTGTATGCTAGCCCTTTGGGCCAAATACTGGCTGAGTAGTTGCGAGACCTCATCTTTTTTTGTAATCATTGTCTCTTTTCTTCTTTCAAGAGAAGAAAGTCCAGAAGAAGATCTTCGCTTTAATGAAAGAGCGGTTTTGAGTTTATTTTCGGTTTGTCTTCTTAGCTTTGTTGCTTGGATTTTCTTGTTTTTGTATGATCTAGCAAGCCTTGAAAGTGAAGCCATGGTGTTTTAGAGATTTCGTACTCGATTAAGTTATTGGTATGATTAGTAATTGACATAAAAGTTAATATTTTTGACATATTATGCGATTTTTTGGCAAATTTTGAAAATATGATCAGATTACCCGCTAGATTTTATTGGGCAATATAAAAAAAACCGTATGGAATTTCATCCCTCCCAACTTCCTGTCTCTAAAACATTTGAGTTAGACAGCGAAACCCAAGCATCGGAAGCTGCAGCAGAAATGGTAAAATTGGGATTTGCAGGACAAAAAAGTGCGTATAGGGTTTTGATGACAAATGACAAAAACATCGCTAAAAAGATTGGTTTTGTGATAATGGATGAGCTTAACTTTGGATTGCGAAAGACAAAGCAGGAACGAGATGTAATGTACTGGATATATCATTATGACAGCTTGCATTATGCCATGGTGTTGATAAGCTCAAAGGTTTTACAAGAGCTAGGCTTTTAATTTCTCAAATATCAAATGCAGTTTTAGTTTTTTTGAAACTATATCGGCAATTAGAATTCCAAGCACCGTACCTCCAATGACATCCGTTGGAAAATGCTGTAGTATGAAGACTCTACTAATTGAGACCAAAAGCGGATAAGCCCACAAAAGGTAACAGCCACGTGGAAATCTCTCAGAGAGTGCAAATCCTATTACAAAAGCAAATGCGGCGGTTCTTGTAGCATGCCCTGATGGGAACGAACCAATTCCAAAAAAAGAAGTGTCTCGTTCAAGTGCTATGGGAAATGGTTTTCCTGCAAATTCCAGCTGTGGTCTTTCCTGTCCCACAAAGTCTTTCATATATGCTGAAGCTATGGTTCCTGCCAAAACAGAAAGTATCAGTACAAGACCAAGCCTTCTTGTGCTTTTTTTGAGAAACAGTATAATGCAAAAAATTATCATGTAAAAGACACTCCCAATTTCAGTAAAGATCTGCATAGTCAAGTCCAGTACTTGGTTTCCACCAAGCGATTGAGCATAAGTTATAATGATATTATCTATTGGTTGTGTGATTTTAGCGTAAACCAGATATGAAAGTATAACAAAAAATGCAAGAAGTACAAAAAACCTTCTTGATCTTATGTCAAAAACCCATTTTTGCATACTGAAATCCTCTGTGTTTTCTAATTTGCATGTTTAGGTAATCGCAGATCACTCCATATTAAAATGGCAGAATGTCCAAATTTGTGCAGCCAGTCAAAAAATACATCAATAAACAGAATGAAAAAACCAAGCTATAAAATTCAATTCAAAGACAGATTCGTTTTTTCGACTAAAAGATTTTAACTGTACCAAATGATAGGATCGGCGTGAGGCTTCTTACACTTGAGGATTTTGATACAAGGGGAAAGACTGTTTTTCTCCGTGTCGACATGAATTCCCCCATAGACCCAAAGACTATGGAGATACTAGAAACAAGCAGGATACGAGAGTCTACCGAATCCCTAAAGGATCTTGGTGGAGCAAAGGTGGTCATAGCTTCACACCAAGGAAGAGTAGGAAACAAAGACTACACTGGCATGGAAAGCCATGCAAAGGTGCTTGAGAAGGTATTGAATCGCAAAATCAAGTATGTTCAAGATGTAATTGGTTCAGAAGCCCAAAAAGAAATAAAAAACATGAAAAATGGCGACATACTCTTGCTTGACAACCTAAGGCTTTGTGCGGAAGAAAACTACGAGTTTGCGCCTGCTGAAGCTGCAAAGACAATAATGGTTGGCAGGCTTTCAAAGCTCTTTGATCTTTGTGTGCTGGATTCTTTTCCAAGCTCACACAGATCACATCCTTCCATTGTTGGATTTTCATATGTTCTGCCTGCTTGCGCAGGAAGGCTTGTTGAGCGTGAGGTGCGCAAGCTAGATGAGATAATGACTGTTGCAAAAGGTCCGCATGTGGTAGTGCTTGGAGGATCAAAGGTCATGGACAGGCTTGAGGCAATAAAGACTCTCATTCAAAGCGGCAGAGCAGACCAAGTGTTGCTGACAGGTATCATTGCAAACGTCTTCATGCGAGCACAGGGCAGAATAAAGTTCCCCTTGGACATAAAAAGGGAAGAAGAGGTAGTTGCAAAGGCACATTCTCTGATAGGAGAACACCCCGATGTCTTTTCGACTCCTGTGGATGTTGCAATTGATAAGAATGGTACCAGAGTTGAGATGGACGTTAGGGAGCTTGGTAAGGAAGACCAAATACTTGACCTTGGTCCAAAGACTGTGGAACATTACACAAAATCAATACACAGTGCTGGAACTGTATTTATGAGTGGGCCCGCTGGATTTTTTGAAAATGAAAATTTCAAGTTTGGCACTGAAAGTCTGCTTAAGGCAGTTGCAGATTCTTTTGCCACCACCATTGTAAGTGGCGGCCATCTTACTGCAGCACTAAAAAGATACGGATTGGCAGAAAAAATAAACCATATCAGCACAGCAGGGGGCGCCTTAGTGTTATATCTGGCTGGAGTGAAGCTTCCGATGATTCAATCTTTGGAAGAAGCAGCAGAACGATACAGAGCTAAATAGCTGCTTTACAAGATGGGTTTGGACAAATTCTGTCTTCCAATTTGCCCAAGTGAATTTCAAGATTGCATGAATTGCATTTGATTTTTTCTACTTCAGCAAAGAGCTTGAACCACTGTGTTGTAAAATCCTGTGCTATTGGTCTAAGAAGTCCATCTTTGTGCAACTGATTAAAAAATGGTTTCGTATCTTCTATGGTCAAAGACTTGTCGATGTCTAGTGTTTTCAGTACTTCAAAGATCTCATCACCTGTAAATCTCAGGTTGGTGTCATTGAATTTTTCAAAGATAATCTTTCGTATTTGTAGGGCTGTGTGAGGCAGATTACCCATTAAAATAGACCGGATGCTTCTTCTTTTATCTTATCTGCAGAGGCAGTGTCATTTAGCTTCTCAGATAGATATGAGTAGATGCCATACTTGAGAACCTTAAGCGAAAGCAATGCGCACTTTATTCTGGCAGGTCCAAGGTTAGGGAGGCCTAGATTTTCAAGGATGTCCTCTTTTGTTAGCTTTTTGACATAATCAAAGTCCTTCCCCATGATAAGTTCTGTTAGCATTGATGCGCTTGCTTGGCTGATTGCGCAACCTCTTCCTGAAAATTTCACATCAGAGACCTTGTTGTCTTTTATGTTGATATGCATCTCAAGCTCATCACCACAGAGTGGATTGCTGTCACGCTTTGAAATGTCTGGGTTTTCTATCTTACCATAGTTACGCGGATTTCTATAATAATCCAAAATGATTTCTCTGTAAATGTCGGCACTACTCAAATTCTAAACAACTCCCTTGCTCTATTAAGTGACCTAATAAAAATATCGACTTCGTCCTTTGTGTTATAGATATAAAAGCTTGCACGAGATGTTGCAGCAACCTCAAGTCTTTCCATCAATACCTGCGCGCAGTGATGGCCTGAACGTATTGCAACACCATCCTCATCTATTATTGTTGCAAGATCGTGCGGATGTATGTCTCCAAGATTAAAAGAGATAACGCCACCACGTTTTGACATGTCAGGTGTTCCGTATAGTATGATTCCCTTTACTGCAGAAATTTTTTCAAGTGCATATTTTGTTAATTCAATTTCATGTTCTCTTACTTTGTCCATTCCTATCACATTAAGATAGTCTATGGCAGCTGAAAACCCTATGACATCTGCAATGTTTGGCGTTCCTGCCTCAAACTTGAATGGCAAGTCATTCCAGGTGGTCTCGTACTTGTGTACCTCCCTTATCATGTCTCCGCCACCATGAAATGGTGGCATGCTGTCTAGTATTTCCCTTCTTGCCCACAACACTCCTACGCCTGTAGGTCCAAGCATCTTGTGTGCTGAAAATACAAAAAAGTCACAGTCCAATTTTTGTACATCGGCTTTCATGTGTGGAACAGACTGGGCTGCATCAAGTAGAACCTTGACTCCCTTTTTGTGACACTTTGTAATCATGTCCTCAACGGGAGATATTGTTCCCAAAACATTTGACATATGACTAACTGTTACAAGCTTTACTCGTCCTGTATCCAAATATTCGTCAAGCTGATCAAGTATTAGTTCCCCATTGTCGTCTATTCCAATGTATCGTAGCTTTGCTCCCTTTTCCTTTACCAAAAGCTGCCATGGAACGATGTTGCTGTGGTGTTCGTATTCAGTAGTTACAACAATGTCGTCTTTTTGGACGTTTTGTCTTCCCCAAGAATATGCAATGAGGTTGATTGCCTCTGTTGTACCTCGTACAAATACAACCTCTTCCCGGTTTTTGGCATTGATGAACTTTGCAACTTTGTCTCGTGTTAGCTCAAACGCAGCTGTTGATTCTTCTGCGAGCTGATGCACTGCCCTGTGTATGTTGGAATTATAATTAAGATAGTAATCTCGAATCGCATCTATTACCTGAATGGGCTTTTGTGATGTTGCTGCGTTGTCAAAATATACCAGCGGTTTGCCTGTGTGAACTTTGCGCTGCAGAATTGGGAAGTCCCTTCTAATATTTTCAATATTTAATGTACTGGCTTGCAAGATTTACTCTACCTCGACATAGATCTCATTTTGTTCTATTTTAACATTGTAGGTTTTTAGTGGTTTTTCTGCAGGAAGATTTTGTGGCATCCCAGTCTCAAGATTAAAAGTAGAAAGATGTAGTGGACAAGTTACTCCTTCCTCGCCCAAAATTCCTGTTGAGAGATCAGCCTGGGCATGTGTACAAATCCTATCAGTGGCATAGATTTTTCCATTAAGATTTGCCAAGAGAATCTGTTTTTCGTTGTAATCAAAGTCAACCATCTCACCTTTTCCAAGTTTATCTTTACTGCAAGCCTTTACCCATTCTGACAATAATTTTTCTCACCTGTATTTGTAGTGGCTCTCAAATATGTCAGTCTCGCGGTATCTTGTTTCTTCCACTTCAAGTATTGCCTTTAGCTGTTCATCTGACTTTATGGTAAGCTCTCGACCAAGCCATTTGGATTCTATAAGATAGCTAATCCAAGCTCGGATCTGGTATGACATCTTTCGTGACAACGGTTCAAGAAATCCTTCAATTATGATTTTTTGACCCGCTTCTCTGTCAAGACATCTTGTAGCAAGATAGTAAAGCTGTTCTTCATCAATCTGTGCAACAGATGCCGAGTGGGTAGCTTTGACATCGTTTGTAAATATTTCAAGCCCTGGTATAGAGTCTGACTTGGCTCCTTTATCAAGCAGAATGGAATGGCCTGAAAGGTAGGATTCCGAGTGGTGAGCGTTTTCTTCAATTCGTATCATTCCCTTAAAAAGAGATTTTGATTTATCTTTTAGAACGGATTTTTCAAGAACTCGTCCAATAGTTGACGGTACCACATGTATCAGGTTTGATGTGATATCAAATGACTGGTTGTTGTTTCCAAAAACAACTTCGGTGTCATTTGCAATTGCCCCTGTTCCGTTTAGGTAGTTATCAACTTTATACCTTGAAAGAAGGCCTCCAAACAATCCAAGATACCAGTTAATTCTACCGTCTCTTGCAACATGTCCTGTCCTTGTGGAAAAGTTTACTGCGTTTTGATCCATGGCCTGTAGGGTGACCAAATCAAGTTCAGCATTCTGGTTTACTTGAACATCTAGTAGCTCAAGATATGCCTGCTGTTTTGGGCTCTTTGTGGCATAAAGCTCCTGAACGATAAGAGCCTTGCTACTTTCTTCTCCTACCACTATGTTTCGTGAGACTGTAGAAGTTCCATCTGATGAAAGCAATGAAAGTACATGTATTGGTTTTTCCAAGATCAAATTTTTTGGAATATAAATGAAAAACCCTGAATTGAAAAGTGCATTGTTAAGTGCAGTGTACTTGTCCTTTTTAGGATCCGTTGATTCAAGCGATTTTTTTATCTTGTCTTGATGATCTCGTATTGCATCGTTTATCGAACAGATGACAACGCCCTTGGATTTTAGTTCAGATGGCAGATTTATCTTCTGTATGTTTGTGCCAACCTGTACTATGCATGGGTTATCTGCAATCTCTGCGATTCTGTCATTGATAAAACTAGGAATTGTACTGTCTGAGCTTAGCGAAAATGATACTTGTTGTGGGTCCATCTTGTTTGCATCAGAATATTTGTTGTATAGTGGCGAGACTTCGGGTGGTAGCTCTTGGTATATTGAAAAAGAATTTTTTCTGTATTCTTTAAGCCAAGATGGCTCATTATTTGCAGCTGAGATCTCGTCTATATGGTTTGAACCAAGTGTGGATAAAGCAAATAACGCCATGCCAAATCACAAAAGCTAAGCTTGCGGCAGTCTAACCGACGGAGCCATCCATTTCCATTTTTACTAGTCTATTAAGCTCAACGGCATACTCCATTGGAAGCTCTTTGGTAAATGGTTCGATGAATCCGTTTACAATTAGTGTTAGTGCATCTTCCTCGGAGAATCCTCTGCTCATCAGATAGAAGATCTGCTCATCTCCTATTTTTCCTACAGTTGCTTCATGGGTAACTGTAGCATCTTCTTGGTTAATCTCCATGTATGGATAGGTCTCTGTCTTTGATGTATCATCCAAAAGTAGTGCGTCACATCTCACAGAAGCCTTGACGTTTGTAGCTCCCTTGGCTACATGTAGCATGCCCCTATAGGTTGTTCTTCCGTTAGCTTTGCTTACGGATTTTGACGTAATTCTGGATGTGGTGTTTGGTGCCAAGTGTACCATTTTTGCACCAGTATCTTGGTGCTGGTTCTTTCCTGCAAATGCAACAGACAATGTTTCACCATGTGCTCTTGGTCCAAGTAGGTATATTCCTGGATATTTCATTGTTAGCTTGCTTCCTATGTTACCATCAATCCATTCTGCTCTTGCTCCCTCATAGGCATA
>CAYZOW010000013.1:27590-32835 GCA_964480245.1 uncultured Nitrosopumilaceae archaeon
GCTTTGTAACTAGATTGTAAACATCGTTACTCCAATTCTGGATTGTTGTGTATCTTAATTTTGCATTCTTTAGCGCAACCAATTCCACTACAGCAGAGTGCAATGATTCTGTAGAATAAACAGGCGCTGTGCATCCTTCTATGTAATGCACTTCGGATCCTTCATCTGCTATAATCAGGGTTCTTTCAAACTGTCCTATGTTTTCCGCATTGATTCTAAAGTATGCTTGCAGTGGAAGATCTACCTTAACACCGGGTGGAACATAGATGAATGAACCTCCACTCCAAACTGCGCTGTTAAGTGCAGCAAACTTGTTGTCTTCCGGAGGAATTATCTTACCAAAGTATTTCCTGAAAAGTTCTGGCTCTTCTTTTAGAGCTGTGTCAGTGTCAAGGAATTTTACGCCTTTCTCTGCAAGGTCATCTCTTAGGTGGTGGTATACAACCTCAGATTCATACTGAGCACCTACACCTGCAAGGAACTTTTTCTCTGCTTCTGGGATACCAAGCTTGTCAAAAGTTTTTTTGACATTTTCAGGAACGTTGTCCCAACTCTTCTCAGTCTTTTCAGATGCTTTTGCATAATAGTAGATATTGTTAAAGTCGATTTTGCTTAGATCACCACCCCAGTTTGGCATTGGTTTTTTCATGAAGATGTCATAAGATCTCAGTCTAAAGTCAAGCATCCATTGTGGCTCGCCTTTTAGCTTGCTTATCTCTTCAACTGTACCTCTTGAAAGACCTTTTTTGCTGAGATAAACATACATCTCAGTAGAGTCTTTGAAATCGTATTTACTATAATCCATATTCATGTCTGTAGTCATACAAGAAACTATAACGTCGTTATATTATAAATAAGTTCTACAACTGTTCCGAGTTGTATAGCGGAGTAGGTGAAGCTAAATAGGCTAAGCTAAGTTTTAAAATTAAGATAACAATTTTTGCCACTTTTCTAAATCGGTCAAGAATTTGCAAAGTATTTCTTCAATTTCGGATTTCATTTGTCTAGAACTTTCTTCAAACTTACTCAGAATGTGTTCATTATACGGAAGCAGAATTGATTTTGCAATCCACTTAGATGTTATTTGCATAATCATCATGACAGAAATTTCATAAAGATATTTTAACCATAGCGTACCATATCAACCAGGAATGGTCGTAGAGAATAAAGGAACTGTTTCTTATGTTCAATTAGTCAAAGAAGATCTTGTAATTTTACGTCTAGTTCCAAATGATGGCATTATACCAGATTATAAAGCAGGTCAATTCATTACCCTAGGTATTCCAGTAACAGCTGAAAATTATAAGATGGTTCGCAGAGCATATTCAGTTGCTTCGCATCCTGAAAACAAAAAGTATTTTGAATTATACGTAAGGTGGGTTCGAAAGCCTTTACCTGGTCGTGTAACAACCCAGTTATTATATGCAAGTGAAGGCGATGAAATGTACTGGATGAAACCAACAGGTGCTTTTACAATTGAGGAAAAAAATCATGAGGGTGTAAAGGATGACAGAAGGATAGTCTGTCTTGGAGGCGGAACAGGTCTTGCGCCTTTTTTGAGTTATGCTCAACATCTTCATGATACTGGGAATAAAAGAGAGATAGTAGTATTACACGGAGCAAGTTACGTTGATGAGCTTGGTTACAAGAATCTTCTAACGAGGTTAGAAGAAGAAAGTCTGGACAGAGGTCGAGACAAATGGAATTTCAGGTACAGGGCAAGTATAAGTAGACCGGAAGAATGGTTTAACAGATCATGGAGTGGTCAAACAGGCAGAGTTGAAAATTTCGTAAGATCGAAGGATGGTGAAATGTCTCCCCTTGAGAAGTTAGTGGGAGAGAAGGTTACCAAAGAAAATACAGTATTTTTCATTTGTGGTTGGCAAGGAACAATCGATGGGTGTATGAACTTTCTGATACCAAAGGGCTTTGTAACTGAAAGGAGCAAAAGACCAGATATGAGCTTCGAAGTAAAGTTCGAATCATACGGTTAACCATTAAAATTTTTTGGCGATAAATTTGGCTTTTCAGCCTTTTCTTAGTATGAATTGCATCAAGGCTTCTTTGGAGTATTCTATTCCGTGTTCTTCAGAAGAATGTTTACCGTATTCCACGATCACCTTTGCAATATCGTCTGCTTCTGCAATAAAATCGCACTCAAAACCATAATCTCTGCAGATAAGCTTCGGCATGATTTGACTACAAAAACTTGGCATATATATCTCGTTTCATTGATTTTATGAACGATCAAGTTGGGAAAAGAAATTTGCTTTCCAGTTTCAAGCAGTTATGGATTATCTTGTTCTGATGCTTTTTTTGAATTGCTCACAGGTATAGAAACAATCATTGTTGCCTCAATAATTGGAACTTCTTTACTAATCATTTTTTCTACAGCAAGAACTTTATCCTTTCTATCACTCAAATTTCTTTCCTCCATCTCAACAATTTGATCTCTAAACATTAATTTAGTTCCAGGAAACGTAGAGACTTTCTCATCAACTGCTCTGGGATCTGATATATCCAATATCATTGTCCCTTTCGTTTTACTTTCCATAACTATTCTTATTTTGTCATAATTAACTATGAAATAATCTGCCGTAGTTGCAACAAAGACTATGTCAAATTTATCGAATCCTGATAAAACATCTTCAAATTTTATTGGGTTTCCACCCAATACTTTAGAAAAACCAGTGGATCGTTCAATGGTCATGCTGGAAATATCAAATGCATATCCTTTTTTATTAAGAGATTTAGCAACCATGGCTGCTGTTTCGCCTGTGCCTATGAGCAGAGCACGTTTCTTTCCATCCAAACCTGCGTATTCTTCTGCAATTTTGACAGCAATGTCACCAATTGATGTTGCTCCTTTACTAATTCCAGTAGAATCTCTGATACGAGTTGCAATTCGTATAGAATTATCAAACAATTTATTCAATATTCTGCCAGATGTTTTAGCTAGTTTTGCACTTGAAATTGATGCTTTTATTTCCTCAAGGATTTTTTCAGTTCCTACAACTATTGAATCCAAACCACATGCTAGTCTTAACAGATGAAGGTAAACATCAGTATTCTCATATACCTCAAGAATTTGGTCAAAGTGGTCAACGTCATATTCTTCTAGTTTTGTTAGTGATATCCAGGTTTCTACAATTTTGTTTATAACAAGGTTTTTTCCTTCACTCCTCCTCACATCTGGTGCTTCTCCTTCTTCCAGATCATTTGCCGTAAATACTTCAACCCTGCTAGCAGTCTGAAGGATTACACATTCTGAAACACCAGGAATTTTCTTAAAAGATTCGAATGCAGCTGTGATATCTTTGAATGCAAATTTTTCTAATTTGTGAATTGGGATATTTCTGAAAGTAACTCTAAAATTAATGATGTTAAAATTATTTTCACTCACTTGGTATCGCCGTTTATTCTCGAAGTTTGCCTCTTCCACCTTTTGCTGTACGGAAAACATTCATGCCAAAGTAATAATTTTGATATAATGAATCCAAATACTTGAGATCTTGTTCAGCTCTGGTAATATCATCTACTATTGCTTGAGGATCATTTTTTAGTCGGTCGAGTTTTTGTTTAGTTTCCTCTACAAGATCATTTATTCCAGATTCATAATCAGACATCCCACCGAATTCTGGACTGAGTATATGTTCTGGCTTGTATTGTGGAGTCTGATCTGCTGGAATCTCTACTTTTCTTGAAATCTCTTCTTGCTCATCTTCTGTAAGTACAGGCCTTGGTGGAACTAGGTCCTTTTTATGAAGGAAAAATTCTGGTTCTCCCATTTCTCGTCTAAATATCCGCTCTTGACCATGTTTATCAGTAAACGATTTGCCTGCTTCTGTTACTGCTTTTACTGCTGCTTTTGCTGCTTCATATTCTTTTTCTGCTTCTGCTTCAGCTGCAGCCTTTGCTGCTGCAGCTTTTGCAGCTACAGCTTTTGCTGTTGCTTCTGCTAATTCTGCTGCTTCAGCTGCTGTCAATCCTTGTTTCTTTTTGGGTGGATTCCGCAGATTTTTATCAGACACGCAATTACATCAATTAAGGACAAATTTTAAGTTTTTATCTATTTTCTAGCAATTCTTAATAGAGAAGCTTTTTATTTAAATTAGACAAAATTACAATATGTCACTTCTCTTAAAAGATCGTGTATACACCATAGAATCCCCAACCACAAAAAGGGGCGTTTATCCACTACATGGCTACAAGCTTGGTCTTTATCGCCTGCCAATCAAACTAGATGATCCACTAGAGATGAAATCAATTGTAGAGGGACTCAAAAAGACCTTCACAATGGATACCTTTGCTGACAGAATTTATGCAACATACACATGGACTGAGGAAAACATGCCTGATAAGGATGCAAAAGGATACGAAAAGGTTGACCTCTCCATCACAGTTGAAATCGTAACAGGTGAAGCAGTTGACATCATTTACCAAATCTTTTCAATTGAAAAGTTTGGCGACCCATACTGGGTAAAGGATTATCGCATAAAGGCAGACCATTATGCAAAAATGATAATTGACACAATTCTACGAAACACCATTTTATCAGACAAGATGATTGGATATTATGTCAAGGCAGAAAAACTAGGGCAACAGGCAGCTATCGAAAAATTAGAAGAGCTAACACCACTTGCAAAAATTGTACCAGACGCAAGACCAAAACTAAAGGCTGAAGAACCACAAGAGGTAGCAGTAGCACAAGATGCAGGTGAGCCACTAACTGGTCCAAAACCAGGACCAATTGATGTGGAATACAAATCACATATGCGTCCAAGCGCACCATATATTGTTCCAGCAAACAGGAATGTCATAAAGACATGGGGAAAAGGAGCTAATAACGGAAGATTGGGTGTTTGGGGGGAACCCGTATCAGTTGATTTTGATATTTGTGTAGCAGACGGCGCATGTATTGATGCATGTCCTGTTAATGTCTTTGAATGGTTTGATACTCCTGGCCACCCGGCATCTGAGAAAAAGCCGCTTATGGCAAGAGAACCTGATTGCATATTTTGTATTGCCTGTGAAAACGTTTGTCCACCTGTAGCGATAAAGATCTTCCCAAAAAAATAATAAAAGGCCATATTGTCCGGTAGTTCAGGCTGAGATGTATGGCAGTCAATCCCGTTTACGCAGTTTGTCTTTGTCAATAAACTCGTTTGGGCTTCATAATCTTCCATAGGATTATGAAGTGACGAATCGGAGGGGATTCGATACTTGATTGAATTAAGAAATTTTT
>CAYZOW010000014.1:0-20677 GCA_964480245.1 uncultured Nitrosopumilaceae archaeon
ATGAAAAGGCATAAAGTTTAGTATATCCCTGTATTTAATATCGCAAGGAGATGACTACATGAAGGTTTTATTAATTGAGGATAATGCAAATATTTCTGATATGATGGCACAATACTTGGCTCTCAAAGGATACGATTGCACCATCGCATATAACGGAAGAGAGGGTCTAAGCCAAATTTTAGCTAAAAACTATGATGTCATATTACTAGATTTGGCCATGCCAGAGTTTAGTGGATATTATGTAATAGATGCTCTTGAGAAAAAAGGAAAATTAAAAGAGCAGAAGATAATTGTATTGACAGCTTTTTCCCTTACTGAAAAGGATGAGAAGGATCTGATACATAGAGGAATTCGTGCATGCCTTAAAAAGCCCATTCAGCTAAGTGAACTTCTCAAAGCTATTCAATCTTACACTTAGACAACTAAAGACCCTATAGACAATTTGCTCATCACTTATACGCTCATTAAAGCTATTTGAAATATTAACTGATTAATTTTGAATCGGTTTTTTTGACATCATCTTTTTGAAGTGTTTTCTTATTTCACTTATGAGTAATCTCTCTTGTTCTAGTTCTCTTAGTTTGAAATCATAATCCGTTCGTGGTTGGCTTGCTAAGCCGATCTTTTCTAATACATCACCAGTTTGTGTCTTAGACCAAAGCAATTTGAACAGTAACATTAATGATCTAATTATTGAAATAGAGTCTGTCCAAACTGCTAACAACTCTTTGGCTTCGTTGCCATTATTCTTAACAAAGAAAACTGCCTCCACACCATCCTTTATTATAAAACAAAGAGATGCCGTAACTTCTGTGGGTATTCTTTTGACACAAGTTGAATCTATGTCATCAAATATATACATTGTATTTTTAGAACAAGATGTTAATAGCTTCATGTCTATCTTTGAATTTTTCATGGAATCTAAGAAATCCGAATGATAAAATCTTAGATAGTCTTTTTCGGAGCCAAAGACTAAAAATTCATTCTTTGCGAGTCCACAGAGTTCATTTATCTTGTTAACAATCTGATTTTGGCCCTGTAGTATCTGAAATTTGTCCTCCGTCTTTTCGCCAACTTCGTTCATTGATAGATCAGGAATCTGATTCCAGACCTCTTCTAGCTCCTTTCCTTCCTTTTCTACTTCGTTTAAGTGCTCTCGTTCAGAACTTATCAATATTTTTATTGCTGTACCATAAGGCAACGCAATGAATTTACTTGGGTGATCAAATGTTGCAGAAACTATACCCATCTTTTGCAGACCATTAAGAAGATGATAGGTTTCGGTTCTTGGTAACTTCAAGGACTTGAAAATAGTAGGAGCTGTTTGAGGCCCGTATTTTCCTAAAAATGTGTAAGTCTTGGCTTGATTTTGCGTTAAACCAAATTTTGAAAGTCCGTCAGCAACTTTAGCGAGCTGTGCCTTGTAGTTGCTCAATCTTGTATCTAGCTCTAAATCTGAAGTTGTAACTGTTGCATGCTTGACCATGTTATATCGTGCCTATAGGATATAACTATACTTTATTAGTTATTAAGATGTCACAAAAAAAAATTACAGGATCCCCTTATTAATGCACATAAAATAGTAACGCCATAGGACAGATTTGTGTGCTTGTAGTCAAGCCAACTCGAGTACCAATAACAAAAACCTGTGCTGTGAAAGACCTACAATGTCTACATAGAAAAATTGGCATGGATTAGATTTAGTGTTTATACCCATCGTTCAAAAAATGGTTAAAGCACTCAGATAAAGGCTATTCGTCCACTTCACTATTCCTAAAAAATAGAAGCTATGGTTCCATATCAAGAAAAGAGTGGCGACTAAGTTCTGGGTGGAACCACAGACTTATTTTAGATATAAGAACCACGCCCTATTAATCGGGGCTATGTATTGGAAACTAACAGACAGGTTGTCGAAAAGATGGAAAATTAGGTTAGTATTTAAAGCGATCATCTTGAGTTTATAAAATAGCGTTGATAGTAAAGGTAAGTGGTATGGGAAGAGTGGCGACTCAACCAATGGAGCAATTACCAGAGCGTAGTAACTATACATATTCTACTGGAAATGTAAGCGTAATGGTTGTTGCGATAGTTTGGATGTAGTTGATGCATTTAACAAGTATCCACAATTGACTGAGGTACAAGTTTTGGGCGATGAACGCGATTGGAAAGAAATTGTAAAATTATACGGAATATTCAATCCAGATATCATACTTTTGGATACAAAGAAATCTACCAGTGACGACTTTTTGGCATTAGGAGAAATTAGAAAAATAAGTCCAGCCACTAAAATAGTGGATGTCTCAGCTGATCAATTACTATAGATACAAAAATCATCCATAGTGCCTCCTAGAAAAAAGTATGAGTCGTAGGGTTAAAAAAATTACGACTCTGGGCAGTTTGAACCGCAAACAGGGCAAATGCTACGAAGGCCGCCATACTTTTTTTCCAAGATGATTAATGCTTCACGAGATCCGCAGCCTATGCATTGCACCTTATGCACTTGACTCATGGGTATTAGTAAGAGGTTATTTCATATTATCTGAATTCAGCAAACTAGCTTAGTATTCATAATTTTAGCTGATTAGATATTATTAGTATAGTTTCACAAGCGCAGGCATGGAAACCAAATTGAATCAAAAACATTCGAATTCCAACACCTGGAACAGAGAGGTACGTGCTTCTTTTAAGAAGGTAGTTGCGTTTGATCTTCTTTTTTACGCTCTAGGCACAATAACCGGTGGTGGAATCGTAGGCATAATTCTTCTTTCATAGGATACACCTACGGTTTTTATTTTTAAATAATAATCATTTCTAGCCAATAACTTGCTCTTTCAACTCACTACCAACCCAACTACTTTCCACTCCACCACTTTTGAATTTACAAAGCTATCTTGTATTCAGACGGTGGAATGAGTGGAGCAAAAAACCGAGCCTGTATCGGAATATCTTAGCACTGTACCTTCTGGTAATGTGAGCGTAATGTTTCTTGATGATAGTGTAGATCCGGTTGTTTTATGTGATAAGCATCCTGAATTCACCGAGGTTCAGATTGTGGATAGCAGGTACAAGGGAACGGAAATTGTGGATTTATATCTTAAAATGAAGCCAGATGCGGTGTTTGTTAATCTACAGAAAGCCCGAAATGATTGCATTTATGCAATGGAAAAAATTAGAGAACTAAACTGTGGCGCAAAAATAATTGCGTTTTAAGCCTAAATGTGTTAAAAGCATAATAAGCACTAAAATATTATAATGAAGAAACTCTGAGTCATATTTTGTGTGAAAGACATAAAGTCTAATTTTTGATCTCAGTTTGCGTCTAGTAATTAAATTTAGTGCTTCAAACTTAAGAAGGCCTCAAATTATTGTAAATTAAGATAAAATGTCAGACACAAATCCAAGTGATAAGCCAAGCAAAGAAGTACGAGCGTCTTTTAGAAAGGTTGTTGCGTTTGACCTATTATTTTTTGGTCTGGGCATTCTAGTAGGACTTGGTATTGGAGTATATATTGTTCCTGCTTTATCCAAGTAGGATCTCGTTTTTCTTCTTTCTACCTTGAAGACTAAAAACTTGGAATCTGTTAATATCAGATACCGATTCGAATGTCATTTGGTATCAAAATAAAGTATCTTAACATCTATGAGAGTTACTTTAAAGGCAAAGGAGAATTTGATGGCAGGGAATATACAATACATATTCAAAACGAAAGACGCGGAAAGATCATAAGATTTCCATTTGAACCGCCAAAAAAAGAAAAAGTGCTAGTTAGACTGTCAGGGGCAGGCGATGTATATGTGGAAGACTTTTTGCCATACAAAGGAGAGTCTGAATGGATTGAGCTTGATTCGGATCTTATCACTTTCTATGTTGCAGACCATCAAGACCAGTTTGATTATTTAGAAATTTTTCAAAGCGGCGAATAGATGATTATAATACTTAGGTTTTGATTGTAAAGTTGGTTTTTATTTATTAGCTAAAAGGATTAGTACCTTCCAAGGGAAAATTACTTTTCCTTTCTTGGTATATTTTTGTGCACATTTTCTGGCAATCTCCTTCATAGCTTTGCGCTGAGCGGTAGTTAGTGGCTTTAATTTTTCTTTGAGCGGTTTTGCCATATATGCAAAATAATCATTCCAATAGTCCTCAAATCTTTCTGCATTGTAGAAAAAGTTGAGTTCATGTATTTTGATTTTTTTGTACCCAGCTTTTGCAAATTCCTTTTTCAGTGAATCTTTTGTGCCAAATCTATCAAAATTTGGGGTGCCAGACGGAATAAAATCTGGAACAAACTTTAGAATTGTATCTCTAATGCAACTAAAGTATGGCACCGAATTCTTGCCACCGTGAACTGCAACTACAATTGTTCCTCCATTCTTTAGCATTCTTCTAATATTTTGAAGTGCAGCTTGTGGGCGTGGCAAAAACATTAGTCCATACTGACAAGTAACCAAATCAAATTTTTCTTTAAAACTTAATTTTTCAATATCAGCGTTGACAAACTCTATATTCTTTCTGCCAAAGTTCCATCTCTTTGCTATCTTTAATGCCCCTGATGAGATATCAACACCAACAACAAGACCTTGAAGACCAACTTTTGAAGATAGCATTTTTGTAACTATGCCAGTACCGCATGCCAGATCAAGTACCACAGAACCACGCTTGATGTTTGCAAGACCTAGTAACTTTGAGGTGCTTTTAAAAGGGCCAATGCCGCGGCTGGCCCAGTCGTGATGGTAACGTGGTGCTACCTCATTCCAAATTTTTATTGTCCGCTTTTTGATTTCGGCTAAATTTAATCTACTGACTTTTGCCAACTGAAGGAGTGTTTTTAATCATCAAAATAAGGGTAGCTTTATCAGTGATTAATACCAATTATTCATTGGTGTATCAAAAAACAGAAAAAAATGATTCTGCAAATATTAAGAAAAAGGGTACCTATCGGGCCTCTGATGACAAAGAGATTGAGGTTCTTATGCGATATTACAAACTGGAAAACCCAGATGCATTGCTTAGATACCTAAAGATGCATGATCTTCCAAAAGATGAAGATGCTAATGTTCAAGCAGAATAGGTGAATTCAGGCTTGGTATTTGTACTTGACAGTACGAGCTTTTGAAAACAGATAGCTGCTTTTTGAGCTCTCCCATATGTGGTTGAATAACAGCGATATTGTATATATCATGGCTGCAGAATCAGTCCACATTGCCATCATGTCCTGTGAGAATTGTTGCTCATCCCTCATAAACAATAATAATTCATTATCATCTTTTACTATAAAGCACAAATTTTTTATTCCATCGGGCATCGCTTTGATTTTTGTCGGATCTACACCCCTGAAAATGTGCATTCCGTTTTCTGAGCATGATGTTAAAAGTTTTATGTCAACTTTTGAATTGTATAGATGTTCTAGAGTATCAGAGTGGTAAAGTCGCATAAAGTGTTTTTCTGATCCTAGTATGAGAAAATTTTTTTGTGCACTAGCAATCATTTCGTTTATTTTGCTAGATATTGGGTTTGTTCCTTTTAGTATCTGAAACCTATCGTCTTCTGTCATCTCACTGGCATTCATCTTGAATTCTGGGATCTTATTCCATAAATCTACAAGTTCGTTTTTTTCTGTTTCCAAAGTCTTAAGACGGGCCTTTTCTGCGTTTACTAATGTCCATATTGCTCTGTCAAGAAGCACTGCTGAGAATCTAATTGGATGATTGAATGTAGCTGAAACGATTCCTTTACTTTGTAGTGCGCTAAGAATTTGGTAAGCCTCAGTCCTTTGTATTTTTAGTGCTCTTGAGACATCTGGTGCTGTCTTTGAACCGTACTTGCCCAAAAATATGTAGACCTTGCACTGGTTTGGAGTCAGTCCAAACTTTGATAGTTCTGCTTTGAGCTTGTCAAGCGGCGACTTGTAGTCATACAACGTTGAATCCGGTATTTGGTCAAAGATGGATAGTAGTTGTTGGTCATCAGTCAGTTCAGGTCACCACATGCTTTTTCCATGGCAGTGTGTATTACGCTATTACTTATAATATTCAGGCAGAATTTATCAGTAAGATTTCTTCGTAAGGTTAAAGTACTAAAATTAGTTTGAGCAAGAAAGATCGCATAAAAGCAAGAAATTGTTTTAAACGTAACAAAGACAGCCAATTTACCCTTTAATTTCAAAAGAGGGCAACTTCCTTCAGATCCATGTACGTGCGTGCCAAAAATACAAATACTAAGAATATCACACGCACAGGTGATGCCTGAATTTATGTGTCCTGACTGTGGAAAGAGGCTTTTCCACGAAAACGAGACAACCCTAGAAATTCAAAAAGGCGTGCACAAAAAGTTTTGTACAAAGACACCAGGAGACATCAAAAGCTATGTTCACCGGGATCTGAATGAGAATGAGCCTATAGACAACGTCAGGGCAACTGATAATGCTGGCAATCCAATACTAAAACGCTAAATTATAACCAACATGAAAACCACAATAGGACTCATTTTGTTTTTGCTTGTAGCATTACCTCAGATCCATTTTGCTGATGCAGTAGAACCGCAAAAGTATAGTGTTAGTGTTACAAGCGCCAGCGAGGTTCTTGTGGATCATCAGGTCCAAATTACTGCTGATCTGACAAACAATCAAAAAGAGACCAGCCGTTTGCATATTTAGTGCAAATACAAAACGAAAGTGGTGTTACAATCTCTCTTTCGTGGATAACAGGTTCGCTTGCGCCAAGACAGTCAATGAATCCATCACAATCATGGACACCTACAGAAATAGGAAGATACAATGCTCAAATATTTGTATGGAAAAGTGTCGATAATCCAGATGCGCTGTCTACACCGCTGGCAATTACAATCAATGTGATAGAAACTATAAACACGTAAAGTTATTGTAATGGACTCATGTTGTTGCAATAATGAAACTTCATCATGTTGGCATAGTAGTACCAAAAATACAAGACTCGCTTGGTGAAATCACAAAGTACCTTAAGTTTGAAACCATTGGGCTTCCTACACTGGTTGGAAGCCAAAAAGTAAACATCTGTTTTTTAAAAATTGGAGAACCCTTTTTAGAGTTGATAGAGCCAATAGAAGAAAGTTCGCCAATAGCAGAGTTTGCAAAAAAAGGTGGAGGAATTCATCATCTTTGTTTTGAGGTCAAAGACATACATCAACAAGTAAAGGAAATGTCAAAAAAAGGTGCTACTGTGCTTGTACAACCAGTAGAAGGGTTCGACAGCAGATTGATTGCGTTTATGGACTTGAACATGAGAAATACCAAATGTGGTTTGATAGAATTACTAGAAGTGAAATGATGTTGTATGGACTAATCATTAGCAAGCATTAAAAATAGCACTAGCGGTTTTTCTTTGTGAAAGCGCTAGTAGCAACTCTTCTATCAATAATGCTTTTATTGCCTAGCTACGCTTTTTCCCAAACATCACAAGCACTAGTACTTTTAGATAATTTTGGCGCACATCAGATAGGAGAGCACATTTTTGTTTTTGGACATGTTTCTAATATCTTACCGGACAAATTTTTAATATTACAAATTGTAAATCCAAATAATGACCTGTGCCAAATCCAACAGCTAACACCACTATCAAGTGGATTTTTCATAACAGACTCAATTGCACTAAGTGGCAAATTGTGTGGAGTTATGGGGCAATATACCATAAAGGTCTATTATGGTGACTATAGTAGTCTTTCATCTTTTGAAGTATTATCAAAAAAATATTCTACAAAAACCACGACAGAGTATGTTGACTCGGCAGCTGTACTGGTATCAGACAAAATTCAATCATCAAGAGAAAAAAATGCTGACAGTGCTCTTGTTAACGAGTTTTCATCAAGACTTGATTCAATCAGATCTAGGCAAGCAACAGAAGACACACTTGGATCTCTAAGAGAATTATTTGTTAATATGGAAAGATCATTTTTTGATGAGGCGGATCTTTTTAGTATAGAATCTACGTCTAGGCAAGCCATGAATTCAATTTTAGAATATTCTGCGCAACTTGTAGTAGACAATAAGATCACTTCTGAGATTGATGAAAAGGTGAAAGAAGAAGTTTATTCATCCATGTTTTACTCAGAGATTGGCCACTCACAAAACGCTATCGAATCCATGAATGAGGCAGCCATACTTCTTGCAAACTCTGATCCTATAAAGGTGCCCTCCAAGCGAGCTCTTACTTTTTCAGAGCTGGAAGATCTGGTTCTAAACTTGATGACAAAGAATACGTCCTTAATGAGCAGGGGAGTTCAGGAAGAATTGGCTTTTATTTTTGCCAGGGGTACAGCTCCGTTATACGTAACTGATCTTGAGAACATGGTAGACATGTTAACAAAAGCGCGATTTCTTGATAACACCCTAAAAAATCAAGATCCCTTGTATCGATTAATCAACAGCAATTGGGAAACTTTGAGATCTTCTATGGAACAATCATCTACCGTTAAGGAGTTTCTTGAGAAAAAAGAGAAAGTTGACCGCATACATGAGGCTGCCACGCTATTAAGATCCTTAGATAAAGTTGAGCGATTTATCACTACTGACACTGAAAATAACTCAAAGCTAGCAAATATCATACAGCCAAGATGGGAGGATCTAAAGTCCCGACTAGAATTAGCAACATCGGTAGATGATATTATTGAATCACAAAAAGAAATAACAGACATGAAAAACGTCATTGACATTTCTTCAAGAATTTCAAAAATAATGGAGTTTTCTCAGTTAAATAACTTTAATTTGGATGTAATCGATACTTGGAAGGATTTACTTAACAGGGTAGAAGGTACGCAGGCAATGGATGAGATTTTGAAAATTGTCTCTGAGTTTGATAAAACAATTTTGGATATGCAACAAAATAGAAATCCGTTAACATCAATGGAGTTTGAATATAAAAAATTAAAGTCAATGGCAGAGCTACAAGCAGACTATAAGAATTTGTTTGAGATTAATAATGCATTAAAGGTAATTGCTTCTGCACAAAGCTTGGAAAAGGAGAACTACTCCGGACCAAGATTTGACAGAGTTGAGGTATTACTAACTTGGGCAAACTCAAAGCTTCCACAAATCAAGACAGAACTAAGTTCCAATACTGAAGAGTCATACAAGATGCGGGCAAGTGACATTCTACAACGGGCAAAATCCATTGAAAATCTAGTAGACATGGGCATTACAAAAAATAGATTTTTGACAGGATATTCTGATTTTGCTGCCTCAATTAAAGAAGACATTAACGACTCAAGAGAACTTGTCATGAAAAAAGATCTTGACGCTGCTGATCGTGCCGTAAGTAGATTGTTTGCTGACTGGCAACAAGTAACCAAGGTGTATGCCGAAGATCCAAAGGGATCTGACATTGGATATAGTGTAGATGAGCTTAAAAAAATCGATTACAGAGAGGAAATAAACCGCCTATCCAATATGGCATTGACATTTGGTAATGCCGACTTTGAGCCATATTTTCTAGAGTTTTTTGAGATGACAGAGGATGCCATAAAATCAGTAGAGTATGGCAACTTTGCAGATGCAGATTCAAAAATTACTAAGTTAAGATCGTTTTTGAGAGATAATCTACCATTACACAACGAGAGAATTATTTTTGATATATCGTATGACGGTGAAAGAGACATTTGGACTATGAGTGGAGCAGTAAACAGCCAGACGCCAGCCAGAGAACCTTTGTATCTGACTGTTTATGAAATGGATGGTAACGCCCATAGCGAGCTAAAATTCTCTGATACAAAATCTGGTGAGTTTTTCACTCAGTGGCAAGCACCTGTCAAGCCTGGCATCTACGTAGTAGCTTTACAATATCAGAACTCGCAAGCATCCAAGATAGTAAGCATAGAAGAAAATCAAGTACCGGCATATGAGGCAGCTGATTTGCAAAACATTAGCATTGCAAAAGAATTTGAAGAGCTTGAGGAATTCATAAATGTCTTTGGTGATGAAAATCTGGTAGCGTATGAATCTGAATTTGAGCCTGTCCTAAAAAAGATCAGAACTGCATTATCAAAAAATGATCAGATATCTGTAAAAAACGATCTGACAATTCTTAAAAACCTGATTGAAAAATATTTGCCGATAAAGTCTATGAGTGCAATAATAGAAGCCACTATAGATGGAGATAAACTCCTTGTTTCTGGTGCAGTTAAAAAAACCCTCTCATATAGAGAGGAACTCTATCTTACAGTCTTTGATCAGCAAAGAAATGTGGTAGAGGATAAGATATTTTATGATGATGCATCAGGACATTACAACGTACTTTTATCAAAACCCAACAAGCCAGGGCTATATGTTGCACAGCTAGAATATCACAACATCAAGGTAACAGACATTTTCCAAGTTAGATAGCTGTTGCCTTATTTTGGAACTATTTCATCAATTTTTGCAGCCACGATGAAATCGTTTTCGCTCAGGCCACTTATTGTATGAGTTGTGAGGATTATTCTTACTTTCTTGTATCCAAGAAAAATGTCCGGATGATGGCCCTCGTCTTCGGCAAGGTTTCCTATAGTATAAACGAAATTCAAACCGTCCAGATAGGTCGGAAATGTGTATTCCTTTTCTATGTAATTATTCTGTAGCTTCCAGCCATTTAGATTTTTTAAATAATTTTGTGCCTCTTGTATAGTGAGAGGAGAGACACCGTCTTCACATGGTACGCATTTCTTTTTTGTCAGCTCCATAATTTTATTATGGTTTGTTTGTGTATGGATTAATGTATCGGAACCGGAATCGCATGCCCACAAACTCTTTGATAATGGAAATGGTCGAACAGATATGTATCAGCCTAGTGCTAAAGCAAAGCAAGCTTGATTTGGACAATAGACTTGCCCTAATAATTTTGGACAGTGTAGCGGAAGTTGCACTTAAATCCTATGCAAATATTCATGGCCTTTTAAAAAAGAGAGTGGTTACATCAAAAGAGGCCTTTTCTTCAGTACTTGGCAAAATAAAAGATCAAAATAAGATAGTTAACAGTGAAAAAAAAGACATCCAAAAATATCACAAGATCTGCAACGAACTCTATCGCGGTTCCAAGTTAACCAAACTAAAAGACAGTACCATAGACCAGTATGCTGTACTTGCAAAAATTCTTCTGGCTAGGCTATATGATTTCCGTGCAAGCAAGTTTGAATGGGAGAAAATGATCAATGACACTAGAAAAAATCTAGCCAAATTTGGATAATGCTTTTAGAGTTTTCATCTTCGTTGGTTTTTGTATCCAATATTCTTTTTTTGTTTGCTTGGTGTTCTTTGGTATCTAGATGTGCATCAATTTTTTCCTCATCCAGCTCGATGCCGCACATGTTGCACTGTACTTTCAACAATGTTATTTAGAAACATCAACACTTAATCATTTGTGAAAGTGGTTGATGTCATCAGCCCAGAAAGAGTTAACAGGGCACCAGACAAGACAGTTGTTCTTTTATCATCAGGAAGTTTTGTTGAGCAGGGATTTACTGTAAAAAGAGTACATCTTAATCTTTACATACAAAAAAAGGATCAGAAACTGGGACCTTATTCACTAATTACTTCGTACGTAGAGACAGACAAGGGTGAGATAGAAATGACTTATGATGAGGGATACAAAGGAGAGAAGGTGTTAGAAGAGACGGCGGGCTTTCTTACATCGCATCTTGGCATATCAAGTCTTATCTTACGTTCCGTAATACAGCTAAAAAGTGCACTTGAAAAGAGAGAAACGTGATAAGAGAGTTTTAAAAATTTAATTTTAAGTCATTGTTTTGTAGCATGAACAGTGTTTTGACCAATGAAGAGCACATCCTACCAACCGATGATCCTGGCATCCACACATAACGCATTTTCTTGCCATATGTTATATTTCTCTTAGAAGTGTACTCATGTTTTGTTTAATAAGCGGGATTATTTTTTTGGGAATTATTTCGTCAACCTTTGTGTTTGAATCAAACGATACCAACACAACATATGAAAGACGCCTATTTTCATCTGCTATCGGAATGGTAGCACGAATCAGTTTTTCATAGTTCGATGTGGCATAGTTGATTTTGCCCAAAAGATACTCCCATCGTAGTCTTGTGGCCTGCCGGTTTGCAGCAGTGATCGCGTATTCTGCCCTTTGGTCTGGCGAAAATACTGCCTTGAGACCTTTGCGTTCTGCCTCTGCCTTCAAATTGCCATCTTCGTCTGTAATTCCTACAAATCTTATTGCTGGGTCTTGTGCCACTATTTTTTCACATAATTCTTTGAAAACTTGTTCCATTCATTTGCAATAAATGAAATATCAATATATGTTATTTCCTATGGCGATATCTTAGCTAATTTTATACTTTGATCATACCCTGTAGAAAAGAACAAAAGATACGCGGATTTTATATACAAAAATTGTCTTTGTAAATATAATGAGTATGATAGCATGGAAATGTTATAGATGTAATTTAACATTCAAACATGAGTCCCATGCTATCTTACACAAAGATATCTCAAAACACTCTGCACGACAGATACAGTTAACTTCATCTTGATTCAAAACGCTTAGACAGGCAGCTATTCTTACAGGCCATCACATGAGAGCAAAACTGTAACAGCACAAGATGATAGTATGTAACTGCTAGCTAACTAATCATCTTTATCTTAACCAATAATGAAGCAGATGGTAAAATGGCAACTTTGTGCACCTACTGTGGTAAGCAGGCATATCTGCCCTTTACCTGCAGGTCTTGCGGTGCAGATTTTTGTGATCTGCACAGATTCAAAGAAAATCATTCCTGTCCAAAAATATTCTATTGGGACGAAATAAAGGAAGATGATTTCAAAAAAGATTCCAAGTGGGGTAGTGCAGACAAGAAAGGTGACGTGAGATTAACAAAGGCAAGATCAAGTACACAGACAGTGGCAGTAGCAGCCACAATCCTGGCATCAGTTTTAATCATTTTTTATGTTGACTCTACTTTGAATCCCTTATTTCCTGAAGACAGGCCGGAACAAACTACCGTAGTAATTCCTGAAGAAGAGGTGAGTACGTTTTCTGATAAGGAATTGACCGACTATGCATTACAGATAATAAATAAGGACAGAGAGTCATTCAACCTACCTCCAGTTATTATTAGCAACAATAAAGCGGCTCAGGTTCATGCAGATGACATACTCAAAACACGGGCTATCTCGCATTGGATGACAAATGGAGAAAAACCATACATGACATATGCTGTGTATGGTGGTCGCGGAAAAGTTAGCCAAAATGTTGGATTTGGTGGATATCAAAATGTAGAGGAATGCATACAACAAACTGCAATCTGTGCCAAACTTGATCCAAAAGCGAAAATAAATTCTACAGAATATGCAATGATGTACGATGATGCTTCATCAAATTGGGGTCACAGAGACAATATACTTGACAAGCATCACACGCATGTGAGTCTTGGAATATCATACGACGACTATACTTTTGTACTGGTTCAAAACTTTGAAAACAATTACATCAAGTTCAGAAAGCCCATAAGCGAAGATAAGGGCCAAGTCACATTTGCAGGAACCATACCAAAGGGGAATCTTTACGGCATAGAAATATACTATGATGTGTTACCAACCTCAAAAGTATATTTTGAAAACAGAGATGCTACATCGTATGGAAACGGCGACTTTATTGCTGCTGTGGTAAAACCACTTCCAGAAAATCAATACTATGAACAGTCATCAGATTACACACTAATAGTAGCTAACAAATGGATAGCAAGTGATGGTGCAGTCGATGTCGGCTTTGACATCTCGCCATTGATGACCAAGAGAGGGGTCTACACCATTATTGTAACAATTGATGTAGATGGTGAGACATTTCTAGCTGCATCATATCCTGCATTTCATAGAATAGGTACAACATAGGTAGAAGCAAAACTCTTCATATCTGAAGTTGTTGTAGAAAAGGAAAAATTAGTCAAACTTGTAGTCAAACTATAGAAAAATGCCTCTATCACTGGTTTTTTTGGCATCATTAACGTAGTATATTATGTGTAAGATGCAGTGTGAAGATAACTCAGTGATTGAGGGGCGTAAAGAAAGATAAGCACGCAAGAAAGCAAATGCCCAAAGTCTGCTGACGGAAATCATGAGTGGATACCATATACCAAGTTTTTAGATAAATGTTCCAGATGTGGTCAGATATTAGTACCATTCGATGAGGATTATTTTGAATAAAGTGATTTGTGTCTTTCAATAAAAGCAAGTTAGAAGGAATTCTACGTGTTCCTTTAATTTTGGTTCTGCAATATAATATTCGGGTAAGCAGTAAGATCTCTTGTTGTGTATCGCCCTGATACCCAACATTATGTGAACCTGCTTACCTGAGTAATCCCTCGATATCTAGGCTAATTAATAAAACATTCTTCTCTTAGATCCTGTTTATAGATCCTTTATGTTAGCCTTGACCTTTGCAAGAAGCTCTTTTGGTATCTCATTGAATCCATGCTCTTTTGCATGCTCTGCAATCCTTTTCATGAGCTCTTCTTCGGTAGGTGCAGTGGCTCCCCAATCACAGTCTACTCCTACATCAGAACACTTGATACTTTTTGCCATGCTACAAAATAAGTCTCCTGTTATATATGATCTTGTTATGAAGTTATAAAAATAAAAAAGGTGGGAGTGGAGTTATTTTTCTCCAATCAAAAATACTACGTTTACAGTAGTTGTGACATCTTGGTCAGAAGAGAAGATTGGAGATGCTTTTGAATATGCTACCTCAGCGGTTGCATAACCACCATAGTATATTGGGGGTGGCGGATAGGCAAAGTCTGATAGTGACACCATTTTGACTCCAATTATTTTCTGACCTAGTGGCGCAATTGCCTTTTCTGCTTTTGATTTTGCGTTTAGTACGGCCTGCTCAATTAGATCATTTTGCACTGCAAGTTGTGTTTTTGGTGAAAGTGTAAAGTAGACGCCATCTACTCTATTTGCACCTGCCTCTACTGCTACATCTAATATGCTACTTGCAAGTGTCAGCTGTGTAGTTTTTACATGCAGGATGTTTGACACCCTGTATCCGGAAAGCTCTGATCTTAGGTATATCCCAGTTGTTGGATCTGTTATATCCTTGTAGGCTGGATAGATGTTAAAGCCTGATGTGCCAAGCTCGTCTTCTGTAATTCCAAGCTTTTTGATGGCGGCCACAATTTGGGCCATTGCTTCAGAATTTGCACTCATGGCTTCTTTTGCAGTTTTTGCTTCTGTCTCTACACCAATGTTTATGTTTAAAAGATCTGGGTCAACCGAAGTGGTTGCTGTTCCTGTTGCAGAAACAGTCTTTTCGTTTGATGTAGCTGGAACTTGTTGTGCAAAGACTTGAGTCTGTGATGCCGGTACGCTAGCAACAAGCACTGCAACAATTATTGTAGTTGCTGCTAGTGCTGCTAACCATTGTCTTTGTGTGTTAGTCATTATGGTTTGTATGAAATACAGTGCATATAGGCTTTGATTAAATTTCAATTTAACCTAATATTTTATTAAAAAAATATAAAAAATCCTAGCTAATCAATATTTTATATATTTCAAATTGATCGTATAAAAAACATGGTTTTAGATTTAGTTGTAAAGGATAACAGCTGGTTGCATTACAAAAACTATGGCAATGTTTTTTACTAGACCTGCAATGATGGAATCAGGCGTTCTCAATAATACCTAAAAAATACATGCCAATAATTATCGGAGTAGCTGCCGCGATAATAACTGCAACAGCAACATTTGCATATATCACGCCAATCACCGTGTCTTCAACACCAGCTCAACAAGATGCAGATTCTATACCAATTATCATGGGACAGGAGGCTCAGGCATACAGAATCAACACCCAATGTGAGATGCTTTTTGCAATGACAAAAGGTCAGTATCCTAATGGAGAGGAAATGCCTAGGATTGAGGTAAGTTATCTTCTTGAAAAATATCCAGACGAGTTTAAACCATGGAAAGAAATCCTAGAGGATCCAGAAAAGAGAAAAGAGTTTGCACAAAATGTTCCTGATGAATTCAACCAAGCTCTAGTACCTGTAATTATGAAGGAATCCTCGATAAACCCTGATCTTGAATCTACTGCAAGGTTAATTATAGACCCTATGGGACAGCCAAAGATAAAACAACTTTATGACGAAAACGACTGCCAAGCCTTTTTTGATGAAAAGCAAGACAGTACAAGCCCGTAGCCTTAGTTGATACCTATTTGATTCCTTGTCTTATTATGAATTGCATCAAAGCTACCCTGGAATACTCTATACCGTGTTCTTCAGAAGAATGCTTGCCAAATTTCGTTATTAACTCTGCATTTTCTCCCTCTGCTACAAAGTCACATTCAAAGCCATAATCCCTACAGAGTAATCTTTCCATTAGTAAGATTTTAGGCGGTTATCCATATGAACAGCATTATGTAATTCTGGTTACAGTTTGTATCAATAGATCATATGGTATCTATATGATCTCTATGGATATCCGCTAGACTCTTTTGCCTTTTTTCTTGCTTCTCTGGCTTCTTCCAACTTTTGCTGCATTACATCCTTTTCTTCTTGCATCTTTTCTTTCATTGTTCCCTTTTCTTCTTGAATCTTTTCTTTCATTGTCTCTCTTTCTTGTTTTATCTTCTCTTTGATTGCATCTCTTTGTTCTTTCATCTTCTCTTTCATTGCTGCTATCTCTTCACGTGTTTGAGCTGCCATTTCACTGGCTTTGGCTCTAGCATCTTTCATCATCATTTTCATCTCCTCTCTTTTATCTTTGAATAGTTCTCTGAATGCCATTCTGCTTTCCTGATACGATTCTCTAAGCACTTGTAATCTATCTTTGCATTCTTGTCTTACTGCTGGTCTATTTTCTGGAGTTGCATTACGGACGTTGTCTCGGCATTCCTTGATGATAGCAAGTGTGTCTTGCCTTTGCATCTTAAACACAGATGCTGCGTCTTGGACAAAGCTTGAGACTTGTTCTACTAGGTCAGTATCTGTTGTGCTAACCTCCTCTGTTGTCGTGACAGTCTCTTCTATTGTCTGAGTTTGATTTGCCAACGTGGCTTCTACTTCATCTGTCATTCCAACAGATTCTTCTTGAGCAAACGAAAATCCAACCGGAAAGAGTGTTCCCATCAGAAGAAAAATTGCAAATATGATGCCTGTTTTTTGCACAAGATCGACAACGTTACGTAATATTTATGGATTGTGCCTGATTTATACAGCATGAGTTTGATTATTTTCCTTGGTTCGATAGTTTACTAATTTACTCTGTTCCCTAGTAAATTTAGCCTAATCCACACTTTGCATAATACTTTTGGTGATACTCTTCTGCCTTGTAAAACTGCGAAGCAGGTACAATCTGTGTCACAACATTTTTTTCGTACATACCAGAGTTTTGTAGTCTTTCTTTTGATGCTCTTGCAGCAGCCTCTTGCTCTACATTGTGGAAAAATATTGCAGACCTGTACTGCTCACCTACGTCTGGGCCTTGTCTGTTTAGTGTTGTTGGGTCATGACTGCTCCAAAAGACCTCTAGTATCTCATCATATGAGACCACAGAGGGGTCATACTCTACTTGTATTGCCTCCGCATGTCCAGTCTGTCCTGTGCACACGTCCTCATAGGTTGGGTTTTCAAGGCTTCCTCCTATATATCCAACCATGGTCGATGTAACTCCTTTTATTTTGTTAAAGGACGGCTCGACGCACCAAAAACATCCTGCTGCAAAAGTTGCCTTCATGATTTAATTGGATAAATTGTTCCATTAAAACTATAGCATCAACACGAAAACTAGATGAGTATGAATGTCTTAACTATCAATTATGAAAGGCATGGATTACAAAAAATTCAGAGAATCAAAAAAGGAATACTACACCACAAAGGATGGCAAGTTTACCAAAAAGGAAGTGATACAAAAGATGGCAGAATGGTTAAAACAAAATAAAACTGCCGAACCCGAAGACTTTCTTGAAAATTATGAAGTAAGGGAAGCCAAGTAAAAATTCTATTTTATTATTCCTTCAAGTGTTTCTTTAAAAACAAGACAGTTTTTTGCCAAGCATCCTTTGTCTCATCTGGCGCATAATTTGCTCCAGATGGATTTGCAAAGGCATGATCAACTCCAGGATAAATGACTATCTCATTTTCTATTCCAAGCTGGATTAGAGAGGATTGAAAATCATTTACCTTTTCTATAGGAATTCCCTGATCCAACTCTCCAAAGATTCCAAGGACTGGCCAGCTGATTTTAGATAACTCTGTTGCGTTTGTGACAGGCTGGCCATAATAAATTACAGTTGCATCAATTGGGTTTCTGCTTAGGGCAAAATTCATCGATTGAGTACCTCCAAAACACCACCCAATTGTAGCAATCTTTTCTACTCCATAGTTTTGTTTGAGAAATTCTGTTGCAGCTTTTAGGTTTGATATTCCTTTTTCAGAATCAAATGTGGTTACTAGCTGTCTTGCACCATCAGAGGTTGTAGCTACCTGTCCTGCATATAGATCAGCAGCAAGTACCACATACCCATTGGAGGCAAGAGACCTTGCCATGTCTTTGATGTTGTCATTTAGTCCCCACCACTCATGAATCAAAATCACACCTGGATATGTGCCATCGTCTGATGGTTTTGCAAGAAATCCTTGCGTATCTTCAAAATAGTTTACTTGACTTGTTGTAATATCAAGTAATCTACCTTCAAGCAGCTCAGAATTTTGTGGCTCGTCTTTTGTATATTCTGGCAGCACATGGATTGCCCAGCCTCTTTCTATTAATTTTGTAGCACTGCTAGGTTTGAGGCAGGCAGGTTTACCATCAGTTTTTTTCATGACAAGCTCCAATCCTTCCTTGCACACTATCTTCTCAATTGGGATTCCTGATTTTGCCTGTGCAAGTGGTGTCATCAAAGAATTCTTGTTTTCTGATTCAGCACTTGCGTGACTTTGTAAAGAAACGGATAACAAGAGTAAAAGAAACATTGCTATACCTAGTTTCTCTTTCATGCATTCAATTACATCAGTAGTAATTTTAAAATGTTGCTTTGATCAATTTCTATAATTTTACTTCTGTTCTTGTACCATCTTTGTTATACGAATAAACTTTGCTAGATTCACTCACTATTCATAATTATCAAGCATTTTCAAACAATAATTACAAACCGGATATCCGTTTTCATCATATTCCGTTTTACATCTTTTACATATTTTCTTTAATTTTACCAATCTCCACAAATCACATTATACATTATCCGTTAAATGGTTATTGTAAGTAATCTAACAGATAACAAATCTTTATTCTAATAATCTCTTTTTTGTTTAAATCTTCAATTTGACTATATCTTTATTCCCAAGTCTTTTCTTAGGGCCATGCTTCTGTTTCTTATTGTAACGGCGGTGATTCCAGATGCCTTTGCTATATCTGCTTGTTTTTTTCTCTCCTCATTTAGTACGCAGGATATGTGAAGAGCAGCAGCGGCAAGTGCCATTGGGTTTTTTCCAGCAGAAATTTCCTTTTCTGTCGCTTGTGATATGATATTCAAAGCGTCCCTTTGTGTCTTCTGACTTATACCCACCTCGCTTGATATTCTTGTGATAAACTCAGATGAGTCAAATGGCCGCACCTTTAACTCCAAAATTTTAATCAAATCTCTGTAACTTCGGGAGAGATTTTTCTTGTTTATGTTTCCTGCCTGTGCTATATCATGCAAGGTTCTTGGTGTATCTGTTTGTCTACAAGCTGCATACAATGCCGCACACAACAAGCCAGTAATGCTCCTTCCCCTTGTTATTTTCATATTCAAAGCTTTTCTATAGATGTAAGCAGTTTTTTCTATTACCATGTCTGGTATGGCAAGTTTTGTTTTCAATGCATCAAGTGCAATAAAGGCTATCTTCAAGTTTCGATCTTTTGATCTAGATTTGCTGCGTTTATCCCAAAGTTTGAGTCGATTGAATGTGTTTTTGGTATAGCTTGACAAGAATTTACCAGATGCATCCTTTCCTTCAGCGCTGATAACAGTAGGCAATCCCATGTCATACATGGCCAGTGAAACTCCTGCTCCAGTCCTGCTTCTAGTCATGTATTGTTCCATATCATGAGTTCTAGATTCTGGTCCTGTGTCCTCTACTTTTTCAATCAAAACTAAACCACAGCTTCCACAAAGTACCTCGCCAGTAGTATTATCAGTTACCAGTGGGCCCTTTGAACAAATATTCTGCCTACATTTTAGGGAAAATTCATCAGGCGTTAATTCCAACTATACATTATTAGTGATTCTATAAATTATGGATTCCGCACCGATTCCAAGGGTTATTACGGAGTAGCTTTAGCTAATTTCTCATTCTAATTCCATAGAATGAGAATTATCATTACGAAAATCTTTTCTTATTTATCCAGATTTACACCTTTTGCCAAGTCGTCTATCTTCTTGGTCTTACGACTCTGGCCACTTTACTCCGCACTTGTTGCATCTTCCTCCAAACCCTCTGTATTGTGGCTCCCAGAACAATTTAGTCTCATTTTTACAAACTGGGCATTTTGCTTTTAATGGAGCTTGAAGATTTGTATACATGCTACTATAATTAGTGGAGATATTTCTATTAGCATGTGCGTGTCTCGAAAATATACAGACAGAGATTTGAGTTTGCTTCATGTAATAAATGGCTAGAAAGGTCTACAGTAGCTTTACACTCTTTGACAAGTCGTCT
>CAYZOW010000014.1:20777-27993 GCA_964480245.1 uncultured Nitrosopumilaceae archaeon
GTAATAAATGGCTAGAAAGGTCTACAGTAGCTTTACACTCTTTGACAAGTCGTCTGTTCTTCCAAGAGCAACTGCCATTGTGTGTTCTATAAAAGAAGCTGCTGCAAGAATTACAATACCAAGAATTCCAAGATCGGTTTGAACCAATACCAACCATATAGTTGCGCCACTAGACTCAATAATGCTAAAGACTATAGTACGTTTGTCAGCAATTCTTTCAAAAAGTCTTCTGTTTTTGAATACATTGTCTGATAATGTATGTTCAATAATGAGCAGCCCGGCCAGTACAGCTGCTGCAATAAGAGCATCAGATGCGTCAAAAGCATCAGTGCCTGCCAAAGCAAGCCACAATATCCATATTATTGTCTCAATCACACTAACTACGGCTTTTTGTGCAATTGGAACTCCATGAAGATCTAAAATTCGCCGGCGATTGATAACGTTGTATGAAATAATATGCTCAACTGTAAAGCCAGCTATAAGAACAACAGCTGCAAGAATGCTAGAGAAAACGTCTGTTACAGCAAGTGCAATCACAAGCCAGACTACAAGAGTGATTACTTCGATGGCCGTGAAAATTCCTATTTGTATTTGTTGATTTACCATATCATCAATTCAATTGATTTCGTTTCCTGCTTGGTTACCATTTCGTTTTATTTCTTGGAAATGATACCCATAAGAGAAGGAAAGCAAAATGCCTTCTTTTTCATCTGAAATTGTTTCTGATTTGTCGCATTTAACCACTGGGCAGAATTTCTCAGCAAAGTTAAAATATAAAAATAAGTACGGAAGGCTTTGTTAAGCCTTTTTTAGGTCAGCCCTAGTTTCTTAGATTCAAAATAATCAGACCGTTTTTTCAATGATCTAGCTTTACACTCTTTGACAAGTCGTCTCGCTTTGCCTCTTTTGCTGCCTTTTCTATGTAGGCAAGTATACCAGTGTAATCAAGCTTGGCAAACTCACCTGTTGCATCTTGGTATAGCTTTTCTGCAAGATATGTCATTGGCAAAGATAAATTAAATGCCTTTGCTACCGCGTTTATGGTATCCAAGTCCTTTTGCATGTTTTGTATGGTAAAGGTTGCATCAAACTCTCCTTTTATCATCTTTGGACCTTTTTTCTCACTTTGGCGTGTCTTGTAATCAGATGAATTTAGTATCTCCAAGAACAGCTTTGGGTCAAGGCCTGCACCTCGTGTGAGTGTTATTCCCTCAGATAGTGCAAGTGCAGTCATTGATATTTGTAAATTCATTGCAAGTTTTATTGTCAAAGCTGTGCCGCTTTGCCCTAGATAAAATGATTTTTGTGCAATGCATTCTAAGATTTTTTTGTACTTTTCATAAACCTCTTTTTTTCCTGCAATCATCATTAGTAATTGACCTGTCTCTGCAACAGGAGGTCCGCCCATGACTGGGATCTCAAGCATATCTATCTTGTTTTCTTGGAATCTTTTTGCTATAGACATAGAGTCTTGTGGGCTAATTGTGCTCATGTCTGCAACAATCAGTCCATCATGGTTTCCTTCTATGATTCCGTCTTTGCCAAATGATACTTCTTTTACTGCACTTGCATCCTTTAGTATTGTAATTACAAGCTCACAGGATTTTGCCAAATCCTTTGGGCTTTGTGATATTGCAGCTCCAAGTGCAGCTAGTGGTTCTGCCTTTTTTATTGTCCTGTTGTAGACTGTGATTTTATAGCCAGAATTGAGCAGTCTTTTTGCAACAGCACTTCCAAGCATACCAGTACCTATGATTCCTAGTCTTGTGCTCATGCCAAGGAGCTAGAGCAGCTTGCGATATGTGTTTTTTCTATACTGACAGTCATTAGCTATTAATCTAAAATAAGAGGAGAACACGATGGTATTCTAGCTGAATCCCGCTCCAAACTTGTCTGTTTCTTGCAGAGGGTCTATGTTTTCTGCTGATTTTAGCTTCAGATACAAAAATGCCTCGTTTACTAGTTGCATTGCAGCTTCGTCTTTTAGCTTATAGTTTGTCTTTGCAAAATCTACGTACTTTTGTAATTTTGCTAGATCTTATTCATCAAGTGAGATCTTATCCTGTGTAATTAATGAGGCGATCTTTTCTATTTGAAGATTATACGTGTAACTCAATGTTATCGTTGACTAGATCTTGTTTTTAAGTGATCAGGTCTTTTTCTTATGATATTAAAATCTTGCAGAGAAATTATACGCGTACCTTTTAAGTTATCTTTTTGATCTTTATCTCATGATAAAGGCGGCAATGGCTACTTTTGGTATTATATTGTGTCTTGCTTCATTTGCACCATCGTTTGCTTTGCATGCCAATTCGCACTTTTATGTCAAGGGCATAGCAGGTGAGGATGGCCCATTTGCAGGCCAATATGTGCGAATACTTGGAAATGAGCATCAGGGCACAATTTTATTTACTACTGCAAATGGGCTTGGGATCGTAAGGCTGAATCTTTCCGATGCCGTAGCATGTTACAATCTCAGAAGTGAAGTTTGTCTGACAGGTGTGGTGACTGCAACTAAAAACATCGGCCGACCTGATGTGGGCGATGTAATGCGACTAGCTATAGAACCTCAAGGGGAAAAACAGACAGTATCGTTTCTTGATGGCACCAAAGTAAGCTCAACTTTTTCTATAAGTCTTGATTCTAAACCAAAAAAGGACATATCAGACATAACTGGTCAGAGGTTTGTCTTTTACCCAGAGGAAAAGGATCAGCCAACCAGATATACCAAATATCATGACGAAAAGATGTCAGATATGATAGCAAATGTACGTCAGTTTACTGAAGCTCAACCTACCTTTCTGTATGATGGGATACCAGAGAGTCTTAATCTAAATCTGGTTAGCATACTGGAAACCAAGACGACACCAGTGTACATAGTTGAGGCAAATTTTGATTCAAGATATAGTGGTTATGGGGACAGAGCAGGACAGTCTGTTGCACAACAAATTACACCGCATACCATGAGGGTAATGATATCAGAACGTGGCATAAGCTCTGCAATCATAGATGGGATGTGGGATGAGTTGAATCAAAACTGGCAAAAATAAGCCTGGCAGTTCATGATTCTGGCCAATTAGTCTAGCACATGATACATTTTCCTCTAAGTTAATCTGGTAGAAGCGATATGGAATAATTAGTGCAAGATAACCAGAATAATTTTGATACATTATGCGACAAGATTTTTGAGCTAGATGACAAGATACGGTCTTGCAGAGTAATAAATCACAAAGGAAAACTAGTATCTGGAGGGATGAGAAAGGGCCTAACAGCTCTTGAAGATGCCAAAAAAGACGAGATGCTTTTCATGGAGCTTTCACTGCGAGTGAGAATGCGTCATGAATTTGATGCGGAATTTGGCCCAGTCGAGTTTTCACTCTCACATAGAGGAAAAATAATCCTTTTGAGCTTCCCGTTGGGGCAATACGTGCTTTTTGTAACAACAGAAAGGCAAATCGATCTAAACAAGATTCCGTTTGAAATTTCAAAATTAAAAAATAACTTGAATCACGGTCCTGCCTAGTTCCAGAAATAAGTAAATTATTGATTATTTGTTAATGGCAAACCAACAACAGCACTTGGACCGTGTGCAATTTTGACATTCTTTGGATGATTTAGATTGTTTACATTCAATTGGCAAACATCCACAGTCAGCACATTTAATTCGCATTTTTATCTCCTACTTATAGTCTTAGAGATGAGTCTTTAAGTAAATTAATTATTTTATCAACTGTACACAGTCTTTGTGGTACCATTTATCACCATATATTGTATCACCAGAAACAAATTTCATTTCCTTATTGCATACAGAACACAGCGGCATCTTGGTTTTTTGGGTTGTTTCCATCAGCGATGTTGTATGGCATAATGATATAACTCGCAACGTGTAATGACAAATGACATACAATTTTAAAGCGTGAGAGGATTTTATCTGTAGAAATTCATGGCATTCCCTCAGGCGCATGCAGCGCGTCTTGCTTTAGCTTCAGCACCTTTTCAATGATATGATCATGGTTGGCATTTATCTCCATAGTTATGTAAAGCAAATGCTCGTCGTCTAGCGGCATGGTTATTCGTTTTATCTTCTCGTAAGCAGCCAAAACGTACATGCCTTTGCCAATTTTATTTGCAAACTCGCTACGAGCTTTCCATGCGCTGACAGCTAGATCAAGTGATTTTTTGTTTTCTTCTGGGGAAAGTAGATTGGTTACGCCATCGCGGTGTGCGCTGTACAATATTTTCCCATCCGTATCAAAGATGGTGGCAAATCTAATCTTTGGGTCTATTCTCATTATATTTTGGTGCAGTGATTTGTAATCCGTATCGTATAATATAGTCTACAATGGATAAAGTTTACCGCAGTATAGGAAGCGTCTTTTTATTTTTCAGCTGATGTTTTCCCTGTTTTATTGTGTATCAGCTTAATCCCATAATCTTCATGATTTTTTTTGCGGTCTGGTCAATGTCTATGGTTGGTTCTGCAGAGATTAGCAAAACGTTAGAGTTTATTGGAAAACTCATCATTACCGCCTTTTGTCTTCTTGATGCAGAGTATTTTACTGGGCCCAGGCTGTAGTCAAATTCCTGTCGCATCGAAACTCTCAATGCAAGCTCCATGTACATTTTTTGTCTTTCTGCGTCATCTTCTAGCGGTTTAATGCTTGGCTTAAAGCAGCCAGCAACAAGCTTGCCCATATGGTTTATCAGGCCAGCAAATCGTATCTCATCTTCCCGTACCAAGGCATTGCATTTTTGGTCTGCAACCCAATACTCACTTGTTTTTTCTGATTGCAATGTCATTAATGCATAATATATTTTTGTGCGATAAAAGATGGATCATGCTGACATGTTTTGATTTCGTCTTGTCAATTTTTGCCGCTAACGTGAAATCACTTTCTACTAAATTCGTATTTTAACACAAAAGCGCAGTTGGGTAGCGACCTAACTCGGTTCTTATAGCGTGTGCAATCTTCGTTCTTGTCCTGCTTCTTCTTGCAGCATTTATCTTTCTAGTCCTAGCTGCCTTTTTTGCTGCCTTGCTTCTCTTTGCTGCATTTCTCTTTCTTGTACTAGCTGCCCTTTTTACTGCATGTCTTCGTGCTGCTTTTGACGCCACATTTTAAAATTTCGGTTTTTACTCATTATGCCTATCAGTCACAAATTCTTGTTTTGTTGATCTAATTTTTTGAAGTGGGGCGGTGCCTGCTAAACCAAATCGTTTCTATCCTATTCTTCCTTTCAGCTTGATCTCTTCAATGGTGTTAGATGGAGTGGATGTGTCTATGTATCTAATCTCATACCAATCTCCAATGTGGACAGTTTTTCCATCTATTGTGCGCGGAATCTTAATTATTACTTCAAATATTTCTGTATTGTCGCCAGTTTCTAATAGAAACGATGAGTTTGCATCAAATGCAGGGTTGGCAAGTGTTGTCCTGACTCCACCTTCACCTCTATACTCTAGTCTACTCAAAGGAATTCTGTCAACGTCTTTTGAATCCAAGTTAAAGTCTGGTTCATAAATTCTCACAGTAAATTCATGGCCAATTCTAGTTTGACCTGCTCCAGATGTTTGCACCTTTGCATAGGTGTTTGTCAAAGGTATCGATTTTGCACTAGAACTTTTTTCTCCTGCTGCATTGGCTTGATCCAAGTACCTTATCTCCAGTATGTCGTCTTGTGTAAGTGGTCTTCCGTTTATTGTATCAGGAAGCTCAAGTGTTACAAAGAACCTACCCGTGTTGGGTCCTGTTTCTGTCATGGTTTCTGGTCCTTGAATTAGTATGCCGTTTATGGTAAATTCCAATAATCCTGTGGTAGATATGACATCTATTCCATTGTGACTAGTATTTAGATCATCATCGTTGATGTAAAAATTCACTATACTTCCACTGGAAGCAGGAACAGTCTCAATTAATGTTTCTGGTTTTCCTGGTGTGCCTTGAATTGATGCTGAATCTTTATCCTTTATACTTGATGCAGGTTTTTGAGGCATCTCGTCAGTCTGTTTTTCTTGCTGTACGGATTCTGGAAGGACTATAGGTACATGCCATCTTTGTTCTAACTTTAATGCCGTTGATGGTTTTAGACACACTGGAACATTAGTAAAAATAATAGCTAAGGTACGTCCGGATTTGCAAATTATGTCTTTAGGTGCAACGCCTCTTTCTAGCTGTTTTTTTGGAGAATCGATTGTATTTCCAAAAACTAGATTCGAAAATACAGGACTAAGATGCATTGAAATTATTATTGTTATGGTAAATATTTTGAAGATCTTATTTGTAATAACCAATGACTAGTTATTCTTGTTTTTATTTTAAAAGTGTTGAGATGGTATGTTTCAAATTTGTCTTCAGATAGCGTCCATAACCCTATCACACCGTTTGTTCTCTTAATCCTCTATGGACAAGAGTTAAGTTCTGACAAACTGTTAATGAATCTAAGGAAAAACTTTCGATACTCCTAATACAAACCTATTACCTCACTATTCGAGCATTGAAAAGTGATCTCTCAGATACCTTAGTGAAAGACATCATGACACGAGTCCTAATATCTGTAGACCCTTCAACAACAGTTTACCAGATCGCAAAGATGATGGAAGAGGGAAGATTGGGTGCCATAATAGTGAAGGAGGATAACCTCCCCAAAGGAATAATCACTGATAGAGATTTCGCAATAAAAATTGCCGTAAATAAATACCCTTTAGACACACCAGTCCATAAAGTAGCATCATACCCCTTACAAACAATTAACTCAAATGAGTCGGTTTTGGTTGCAGCAGATCTTATGTCTACAAAGAAAATTCGAAAACTTGTAGTAATCGATGATGGTAAAGTGGTTGGAATAATTACATCAACAGATATTGTAAATCAATTAGCTAAAATGAAAAATACTATCTAGATTTTTTCAATTTGAGATCTAGTTATTGTTTCATTCCTACTTTACACAAGCCAACTCTACAATTATGACAAACATAGTCATCGGCAGGATTCTGACAACCACAGGAGCAGGTACACGTATAATCATTCATTATTCTATATTACGTTAAAGTAGAATATAACTAATCTCTATTGTAACCACAATTCATAGTAAAAAAGGACAACGGTTAGTATTGTAAGAGATTTGTTCAATTTGTCCTTAGATACCATGGACAGACGTACGTCTTTACAATTGGTTAACTAAATTGTGGTTTCTTTTCCTTTCCAGGACAGTCTCT
>CAYZOW010000015.1:0-24481 GCA_964480245.1 uncultured Nitrosopumilaceae archaeon
CGCAGTAATGTGACAGGACCAACATGATCTTTTGCCTCAAGCAAAACATCTTTGTTTAATGCCAGTGCCTTTATGACTTCGTTTTCATCTTGATTTCTTCCAACAACTAGTTTTGTCTTTTCATCAAATCGAAAGTGTCTGCCAACTTTCAAAAGATCAATGTCATTTGTTGTCGGAGTCTCTATATGTTTGAAAAGATCTTTTGCTCTTACTGCAAATGCTGGATCTGTAAGCAAACAGCCACCACCTGCATTTGGTGGATTTTCAATTCCAAACTCTTGAGCCATCCTTAGCTGTTCTTTTCTGGATCTCCCTCTTATCTTTCCAAGATCTTCTCTTTTGATCAGACCATTTATCTCAGGTTCTGTTGGAGGCAACAAAGCTGCAGAAAGTGGCCTTACAATCCTTCCTTCAAGACCAGACTCTTTTTCAATTATTTTAAGTGCTGGTGCATGCTGGCTCATTGGTCTTTGGCCAAGCACTTCGCCTGAAATTATAAACTCTGCACCAATTTCTTCCATGTGTTTTTTTCCAGCTTCAAACATCATTGCTCTGCAATCAATACATGGATTCATTCCAGATCCAAATCCATGCTTTGGATGCTTTAGCATCTCGATATATTCATCACCAAGATATACTGTCTTTAGTTTCACACCAAGATTGTCTGCTGTTTCTCTGATCTCAAAACCACATCCTCTACCACAATCAAAATCACAAAAAGGCGTCTTTATCGCTACAGCCTCTACCTCAAATCCTTGTTTTTGCATCATTTTCACGGCTAGACGGCTGTCTAGACCGCCTGAAAGTAGTGCTACAACCTTCTTTTTTTGTTCCATGCAAAAAAGCCCTTATTCCAATATCTAAACCTTCCAGCAAACATAAATGGAGAATTGGCAGATTTTTTGTATTGCAAAAACGCAGGCAAAACCTTCTAAAATTTTGTAATAAAATTAATTGCGACACTTTAGTAGCGTTTGAGCCTGAAAACCTCTTTTACATGACTGGATTCTGGGGCGAAGCTATTGGAGTTTTGGACAAAAGTGGTATTACAATAATTGCACCAGAGCTTGAAGTAGGTCGTGCAAAAGAAGAATCAGTTGACTGTAATGTGATAAAATCTGAGCGTGGTCAAGGTTCACTTTCTACACTTACAACAAAACTAAAGGGAAAGAAAGTTTGCACAGACAATAACGATTATGATGTGATTCGTACGCTGAAAAAGACCATTTCTAGCATGAAATCATCAAAAGATCCGTTTTATCGGGCACGTGAAATAAAGGACTCTACAGAAATAAACATACTACAACAAGCTTCAAGAATCTTGGATGAAATGTTTGAGCTTTGCACTAATAAAATAAAAAAAGGACAGTCGGAGATGGAACTTCAAGCCATCTTGATGTCGTTTGCATTGGAGCGAGACATGTTTGCAACTGGATACAAGTCAACCCTTAATCCACTAATCATTGCAGGTGGACCAAATGGTGCACTGCCTCATGCGCAGGTGACAAAAAGAAAATTTACAAACGGTGACATGATTGTAGTAGATCTTACTTTAAGATACAAAGGATATGTTTCAGATGCAACGCGAACCTTTGGTCTTGACTCTGTTTCAGCTGAAGCAAAAAAAGTGTATGAGATTGTAAAAGAGTCACAGAAGAACGGTCTTAAAGCTGTAAAGCCTAAAACTTCTTGTAAATCTGTAGATGATGCTTGTAGAAATGTAATAAAAAAGAAAGGATATGGCAAGTATTTCATACACTCTACAGGTCATGGTATAGGACTTGAAGTTCATGAGATGCCATGCATTAGTTATTTGAGCAAGGCAAAACTTGAGAAAAATATGGCAATAACTATAGAACCAGGAATTTATCTTACAAAGAAGTTTGGTATACGAATAGAAGATTCTGTTATTGTAAAAAACAAAGCAGAAGTTTTGCACAAGTTTACAAAAGATTTGATTATAATTTAGACTAAAAATTCTGTCTTTTTTTGGACATTTTGTTTATAATCAATACTAGGTATTCATTAATTGTGTTTCTATTGTATTGCGAATAAATCTGGCAACGGTGAATTTATCTTTCCACCCAGACTGGGTTATTCTCTTTGAATTCACAATAATTACGTTATTGTAATCAGGATTTTCTTTGTATTTTCTTGAACCTATGTCATTTGCGACTATAAGATCAGCACCAGACTCTTTCATTTTGTTCTTAGCTTCAACAATCAATTTACTTCTGGATGAATTAGTTTCTGCTTTGAACCCTACAAGGAAAACATCTTTCTGAATTTTTTTAATTTGATCAATAATTTTTGGTGCTTGTTTCAGCTTAACTATGATTCTTCTCAGATCACTTTTGATCTTTGTCAAACTGGGTCTTTCGGGAATATAATCAGAGACAGCCGCTGCCAAAATCACAATATCAAATCTTTGTTTCATTTCCTTTTTTACAGCATCTAACATTTCCCTACTTGTTTCAACCTTTATCATCTTACAACCTTGAGGAGGTGGTTCCTTTCCAGGACCATAAATTAGAGTAACTTTAGCACCAGCTGATACAAACTCTGAGGCTAACAAAACTCCAGTCTTTCCTGTACTTTGATTTGTAATCACTCGTACAGGATCAATGTATTCTATAGTAGGTCCTGCAGTGATAAGCACCTTTTTTCCACGTAATTTGGAAGAAGAACCAAACTTTTTGAGAACAAAATTAAGCACTTCCTCAGGCTCTGAAGCCTTTGCTTTACCCTCAATCATATTAGGACCAATAAATTCAACCTTGCCTTTGAGAAACTCCATGTTTTTTCTCACAGCCGCATTCTCATACATAACCTCATGCATAGCCAAAGCAATCACAATAGGTATCTTTGAGCCAAATCCGACACTCAAAACCGTAGAAATCGGAGTATCGTCTATCCCATTCGCTAATTTACCAAGCGTGTTTGCAGTACACGGATAAACCATGATCAAATCAGATTGTTTGTAATCTGCAATCTTGATGTGCTCAAGATCTCCAGTAAGTTTTGTTATGACCTCATTTCCTGTTGCCCATTTGAAGTAGCTAGGTTTGATCAAATCAGTTGCAGCTTTGCTTGCAACACAAGTAACACCTGCACCATGTCGCATAAACAGTCTAGCTAATTCAATTGACTTGTAAGCAGCAACACTTCCACTGATACACAAAACAATTGTTTTTCCAGCAAGCTCGGTACCATCAGAGCTGACAATATCAAGTGATGGATGCTTATGCAATTTCTTTTTTCAACCTTTCAAACTCAGATTTGTCCATCGAAAAAGAATGTTCTTTTGCTGGAAATTTTCCTGAAACTACATCATTTTTGTAAGCTTCAACAGCTTTTACAATTTGTTGGGAAAGCTCAAGATATCTTTTAACAAACTTTGGTTTTAGCTTATCATATAATCCAACCACATCATGGTACACAAGCACTTGGCCGTCACAATCAGCTCCAGATCCAATTCCAATTGTTGGAATGTTAATTGATTCAGTAATTATCTTTGCAACTTCCTGTGTTACCATCTCCAATGCAATGCTAAAGGCTCCAGCTTCTTCAAGTGATTTTGCAGCCTCAATCAGTTTTAACGCAGAATCCTTTGTCTTTGCCTGTACCTTGTAGCCTTCCTGAAGTACGGTAGTTTGTGGCTGCAAGCCAATATGGCCCATGACTGGTATGCCAACCTCTACTATTGCTCTTACAGTCTCACTTACCTCGCGACCGCCTTCAAGCTTAACTGCATCTGCACCTGATTTTATGAGTCTGCCAGCATTTTCAATGGCTTGAGCTTGGCTTGCTTGATATGACATAAACGGCATGTCGGCAACAACCATTGCATTTTGTCTTCCTCGACTTACAGCTTCAGTAAAGATACACATTTGTTCCATCGTTACTGGAATTGTGCTTTGATATCCAAGCATAACCATTCCAGCACTGTCACCTACAAGCAAGATGTCAACACCAGCCTTGTCACAAAACAAGGATGTTGTGTAATCATAAGCAGTGATTACAGAAATTTTGACTGTTCCTTTTTTTGTTAATATATCTTTAACAGATTTAGGCATAAGCTATTCTCCTAAGATTGTTATTCATTTCAACTAATGCCTGTGACAAGTTTTTTTTGTTGTCAAACTTGACTGCAACAAGTTTCTTTTTCTTTAGTTTCTTTGACATTTCAATTAGAATTTTCATTCCACGAATTACATTATCCACGATCGTAATGTTTGCGGTCTGCGCAGTTCGTGAAAGTGGATTGAGATCAAAGGTGATAATTTTTTTACCTAATTTTTTTAATGCAATTGTTCTATCACCATCTTCAAGAGGCACCAAAACTACATCAGCAGAAAATATTCCTCGTCTGTCAACAACTCTCCTTGCACTATCAAGTTTTGGAATTATAGTTGAAAATCTTGGATCAATTCCTAGAATGTCGTTTGCGCCATTTTTCTTCAAAAAATATGCAATTACTTTCTTTCGTTCTTTACTATTATAGAAAAGATTGATCTCGATTTTTGCATTTACAGTTTTTGCCAGCCGCACAATTTCTTTGGGGCAAAGTGCCGCAAGGTTTCCATTCACTGAAATTACAGATGATCTTGCAGAAACAAGGGCTGTTGCTGCCGCTTTTATGGCTTTTAGGGCATTTTTTGAGGTCTTTTCGCCTATCAGATAGTCGAAGGCTTCTCCTCTACCATGTGCTATTAGGCCCTCTTCAATTACAAGACCAGACTTGTAGCCTTGGACAATCTTTTCTCTGATATGCAGGGATGCAGCCCTAGGATGTGTTTTTGGAATTAACACTGAGAAACTCTGGCTCCTGTTTTGTCAATCCTAGATTTGATGACAATACCGCCGTATTTTTTCAAAATCTTCATTACTTGATCTTCTTTTGATTTGGGAACAAGAGTGAATACAGTCTCTCCAAACATTGCTACACCACACTTGATACCATTGTTCTGAAGATCATTTACTACATCATCCATCTTTGGTGTAATTACACGAACATATTTTGCAAACTCTAAAGACATGTCAAGAAATTCTAAATAATCCCTTGATTTTACCAGCTTGTTGACCATCTTTCCACCAAGACCATTTACTCTTTGCAATTCATTTTTCAAGAATTTTTTAGTAGAGATTGGAGAAAAGCAAATCAGAATAACTGAAGAGTTATTTAAAATTTTTTTCAGACTTCCAATGCCAGGTGCACCATGTTTTGTTCTGATCTCAAAACCACCATAATATGACGAAAGGACAGTTCCAAGACCTGTTTTGCAATAAATTTCAGCATTATGAGCTATTTGTCCAACCTGAGTTCTTGTAAGATTTGTCTTTAGTGCTTTGTTTAGTGCAAATGCAAGACTTAGCGCAACAGCTCCACTTGATCCCAATCCATAACCAACTGGAATTGCGATGTGATGTTCCACATCTACAAAGACATTTTCTTTTACAAGATTGAAGAATTCATTAATCACAAACTCAGAAACTTGGGTATTGTCTGTTGGATAACCTATTACTTTGATCTTAAAGCTAGGTTTTTCAGAGCTGGTAACCTTGACACTAGTAGTAACACCTTCTTTTATGCAAAAACCTGCCCCAAGTGAGCCTTGAAGTTCGGGTCTTTCTTGCCCTACTTCCGCTTTGAAAAAGCCAGTTATGTGGCCTGGACAAAAGGCTATTGCCTGCATGGCGGCATTTAAATTTCCATAAAATATAAAAATAACGATTAAATTATTTATATTGATTTAAACTGACTAAATTCATTCGACGCCTGCAAAAGATAGGGAGCAGTATCCTAGTTTCACTACCAAAAGAATGGATCGACGCAAACAAGCTTGGAAAAAGCGATGAAGTTGAGATAGAAACAGGACCAAACAGTCTTTCCATTACATTATCTGAAGACCATAGATCTCCAAAGGAAGTAGTGATACCATATCCAATTTCAAAAGAAGAAAACATCATTGCAGACATCACAGGTGCCTATCTTCTAGGATATGATATAATAAAGATAAAGGGCAGATCGGCAATTTCTATTGAAGATCGTGAAAAGATTCGTGCATCCATGCGAAGATTGGTTGGCATGGAAATTGTTGATGAAGATTCCTTAAATGTAAATGTACACTTTCTTTTGGATGCAACATCACTTAGTCCGGAAAAAATTCTAAAACGCATGAGCTCAATTGCACTTGGAATGTTTCGCGATACATTAAACACATTGACATCAAATGACAAAAGTGTACTTCAAACAATTCCAAACAGAGATGATGAAATAGATAGACAATACTTTTTGCTTGTAAGATTGATCAGAAGTACGATGGTTGACAAAAAACTTGCTAACGCATTAAATCTTGAAAACATTGACATTCTTGATTACAGGATAGCTGCAAACTTGCTTGAAGCTGCTGGTGATACAATAGTAGAGCTTGCAAATTCAATACCAGACATATCACTATCAAAGACTGAGCTAAACAAAATTTATAATGTTGCGCAAGAAATTGAGAAGATACATGAAAAATCTATTGAAGCATTCATTGAAAATGACAGACTGCTTGCAATTGAAGCAATAGCATTACACCGCAGCTACCAAAAGAAAATTTCAGATATTCGTTCTTCACTTGAACCTAAAAAACATGTGTCAATTGAGCTATTAGATCTTGTTTACACGTTTGAAAAGATAGCACGTTGCTGGGCAGATGTGGCAGATCTAGTACAGCCAGTTTACAGCCACTAGGATTTTTTCTTCATGGCATAAGTCAATACCGCACAGATTGTTTTTGAATCAACAATTTTACCAGACAAAATCATTCGTAGCGCTTTGTTAAAACCAATCTTAACTACAGATATTATTTCGTCTGCATCAAGCTTTAGCTTACTGGATTTTTTTAGTCCTGATGCTACAAAGCAGTGAATTAGCTCTGTGTTGTACCCTATGGAAGGATAATATTTTATCAACGGAACCATCTTTTTTGCTTCATATCCAGTTTCCTCTTTAAGCTCTCTGAAGGCACACCTTCTTGGCTCCTCACCCTTTTCTAGAGTTCCAGCGGGAATCTCAAGAACATACCCATGGGGAAAGCGGTGCTGTTTTACAAGTAGAATTCTGCCTTTGTCTATGGCAAGTATAGCTGCCGCGCCCCTGTGCTCTACAACTTCACGGGTAACTCTGTGCTTGTTTACAGGTATGGTATAGATACTCAGTGAGAGGACTTTGCCTTCGTAGATTTTTTTCTTCATATAGTGCATCGTTTCACGCCAGTAAAATCTGTTATGAGTGTATCTGGTATGATAGATGAAGTCTCTTTGATCTCTTTGCTAATTCTATACTGTTTTTTACCCACCTTTGAGGAAATGTAATCTTTTTTGGTATAAAGAGATCTACCGAATGAACCCCTTCTATTTTTTGTGCCTGTTGAGTTAGCTCATCCAGCTTGAAAATATTATCACTAAACAAAAACAAAACAATCTGGTTCATGTGTACAAAGGGTTTTTGTAAAAATGATTCTAAAAATTCTGCTTTCAGTTTGAGGAGAGTTTTTTTAACATTAGTGGTAACACCAACAAGAATTGCAAATGGAATGTATCCAACCAGTTTCATAGGATCATATACGAGTGTAAACTGTATTGCCTCATCGTTTTGAAGCTTATCAAGTGATCGAGCTATCGTCTTTGTTGAAAAGCTAGTAGATTTGGCAATCTGATCAATTTTCATTCTAGGGTCTTTTAGGAGTATATCAATAATTTCAAGATCAGTCTTTGTCAGATCTGATCTAATTCCGGTATCCTGAGCTTCAAAAATACTTAATACCCTAACATCTTTCATTAATTTTTTTGCAAGCTCCATTTTCTGGTTAGGATCTTCTTTTACAACTATGCTACAAACAGTTATTCCACCAACACACGGAACCACAAAAAATGGTTCACCAATCAACCTGACTTGTTCTAAAACATTTTTCAAATCTTTTCCAACTACTACAAAATACAGAACACTGTATCCCAAGACCGACGGCTCAATCTTTAACGTAAAGTCTTCAATTACTTTATTGTCTATCATTTTTTTAATTCTTGATTTTACTGCACCCCCTGAAATTCCAACATTCTTTCCAATCTGTCTGTCAGGTGTACGACAGTTGTTCAAAAGATGTGTGAGAATCTTGATATCAATTTTGTCCATTTTTTGTTATCCTTGCCACTTATTTGATATAAAGCATACATGTTAGATATATAATTATCTCATATATGAAGAAATAAGACTTTAACCATTAAATATAAGACTATTCTTATATGATCATGGATTACAGAGCGCAGTTAGCAACGCGAATGCTGATGAATAAGAAGGGTAGCCTCATAGGTGCTGTCTTGGCGGTCTCAATAGGCATTCTTGTTATCCACGTAAACTTTGTAATTTTTCAAGGACTGTATGACGCAATTGTACGCGATATGAAAGCCTACAGATTTGGTGATGTCTATGTAACAGACGAAGGCGGTTATATCGACAAGTCTGATATTGCTTTAGCAAATTGGTTTGAGCGAATTCCCTCCGTCGAGGCTGCAGCGCCCAGATTAGATTCATCTGCTGATATAAATGCCACAAAATATGGAACAAAATACGAAAAGTTTGGGGTTTCCGTAGTTGCTGTGGATCCATTTAGAGATATTCGCGCATCAACAATTCATGATACAGTAGGAAACGGGCAATTTGTATTTGCACGAAATTCAATAGTTCTAGGTTCTATAGTTGCACGTGATCTTGGGGGGATACAAGTTGGTGATGGTGTAAAATTAACGTTTGTAGATAGATGGGGTCAAGACCAAATCCGACGTTTTGTTGTTTCTGGTATTACTACTTCAGCTGGTGGATCAGGCTTTGATTTTAGTGTTATAGTTCACATTGATACGTTACGAAGCATATTAGATCGAACAGGTGAAACCGGGTCTATCATAGTAAAACTAAATGACCCAACAAAAGCAACCGAGGTTAAGGATTTATTTTTGAGATCATTTCCTGCAGATGACTTTAAAGCTGAAACTATAGAAGAATCAGCAGAGACAACTTTAACCGGTTTCAGATCTGGTATTGCCTTGATCAATTTGATTGGTTACTTTGGAATGACGTCTTCTGCCTTTGCTATTGTGACAATTCAGATGATGATAGTGTCAAGTAAGACACGAGAAATAGGAGTAATGCGTGCTATTGGTGCAAAAAGAAAGGATATTCTTCTACTATTCATATTTCAGGGAATTATCATAGGTGCAATAGGTGCAGCTGCAGGTACAGCCCTTGGATTAGTCTATACCGCATATGCAAAAGAGACCAGACTGGAATTTGAAGGCAGTTTAGCCTTGGAAGTCACCTACAATTGGTCAAAAATTGTGCAGACGGCCTTGACATCATTTGCATTGGCGATGGCAGCTTCAATATATCCTGCATATCGGGCAACCAAACTTCAACCTATGGAGGCGATGAGAACTGTCTGATCTAGCTTTGGAAGTTAAAAACTTGAATAAAATATACGGAGAGGGTGAGACAGTGGTTCACGCAGTAAGAGATGTTTCATTTTCAGTCAAAAAGGGAGAGTTACTTCTTATTGTTGGTAGTTCCGGTTCTGGGAAATCTACGTTGTTGAATATGATCGGACTTTTGGATCGGCCAACCAGCGGGCAAATTCTTATTGACCAAACAGATACAACTAATCTTAAAGATAGTGTTCTTTCCTCTTTTAGGAATTTTAAGCTGGGATTTATCTTTCAGTTTTCAAACCTTCTAGCTGATCTGACAGTTTTAGAAAATGTTCTGCTTCCAAGAAAAATTCAACAAAACGATGATGATACTACCATGAATGATGCTACGAAGTTACTAAGAACAGTTGGTCTTGAAAAAGAAATTCATAAGCGAGCAAACAAGATCTCAGGTGGTCAAGCGCAAAGAGTTGCAATTGCACGAGCACTCATTAACAAACCTTCGATAGTTTTAGCAGATGAGCCTACAGGTAACTTGGATTCAGTTAATGCTGAAACAATAGTTCAGCTTATGAAATCAATGGCAGAAAAGCTAGGACAGACATTCATCATCGTTACACATGAAAGAGATCAGTTTGGAAAAGTAGACAGAGTTATCACCATCAAGGATGGCCGTGCCTTTGAAGGAGAAGAACCAAGGAAGATGGAAGTAACAGTATGATGATATCAAAGTTATTTGTATTAGTTGTTGTACTTTTCTCAGCACCGCTTATCATTGATGCATATGCACAGACAAGCACATCAGGTTCACCCTTTGAAAGAGAATTTGTTGACATAAAGTTCCTTGATGCTTACTTTGGTACTGAAGACGAAAAGATTGAGGTCGATCAGGGTGACAAGAACGTGCCATTTACCGTGGTTATGTCAAACGTAGGTTCTCACGACAGGGTTACTGGAATAAGTGGCCAATTATCATTACCTCACGGCTTTACGCCTGCGGATGGAAAAGGTTCCCTGATTCTTGCAGATAATGATGACAGTGCCCTTGCAGGCCAATCTTTTTCACTAACTTTCTTTGTCAACATCGACGAGAATACAGAAGTCAAGCAATATCCAGGTACAGTGAAGATAGAATACTCTAGAGTGCGAGAGACTGGACTAAGAGTGGGGTATTTTGATTTCCATTTCAAAGTAACTGGCAAGAGTATTCTTAATCTTAAAGCAGTAGAACCAATTCTAACTTCAATAAAGATTAATCCAGTTATGGTTGAGGTTTCCAACTTGGGTACCGCACCCATATCAAATGTTGATATTGTCTTGGAAAATACACTGACTAGTATTTCATCACCTGATTCATCAATTACTAGTTTGCCGTTGTTCAATGTTATATTTGATCAAATTCATTGGGACATTGGAAATATAGACCCAAATTCAAACAAGCGTTTTTCGTTTAATCTCTATGTACCAGAGAAATTAAAAGACCAATCACTTCACGCGCCCATGAAAATAACTTACTTCAACGCGCATGGTGATCGAACAATAATTACCAGAACCGTTGACTTTTACATTAACGGATTAATAGATGCATCAATCTATGATGTAAATGTCATAGATTTATCTGGAAAACAAATCGTAATAGGTGAAGTTCTTAACGAAGGAAATGTAAATGGATTATTTGCATTTGTTACCCTAGAACCACTAGGCAGCTCTCACATAAAAAAATCCACTCAATATATAGATGAGCTAGAACCAGGTTCTCCTGTGCCATTCAATATACCAATTGAGTTTGATGGTGAACCAACACTAGGACAAAATGATATACGTATCAGTATAAGATACAATGATTCATTACGAAATGAAAACATCATAACTTATGACGCAACTATTTTCCTCAAAGACAATTCACTAGATAAAAAATCTGGCTTACTAGATTTCTCACAATTCATAATTTTAGGCATAGCAGCTGTAATTGGCGGAGCTGCATTTGCCGTTAAGAAAAGACGCAGGAAAATAGCACCTAAGCCAAGTTAAGCTAGCTAAGATTATATTCAGTGTGAGCAATTTCTGTTCAATGACTTGGGATGAAATTGAGGTCCCAAAAGAAATCAGACCTTTTATGCTTGATGAAGCCGAAGAGACAAAGTTAGGTCAAAAAAAAGACGCAAACAAGCAGTACAGATACGGTAATCTTCACATAAGAGAATACGACGATAAGTACATAATTCATATGGATAAGATTGATCCACGCAAAAATCCACTTGGGCATCTTGTGTTTGATGCGCCCGAAGTACTAGTTGGTCTTGCAACAGCAGCATTTGGAGGACGTAACATAGCATCACATGTTTACAAAATGCAGAAAAACTCCAATGAAGCAAAGGGCATTTCTTTGATTACAGGATTTTTAGCATCTGTAGCACTTGGTTATCTTGGATATTCTCTAACAAAGGCGATCAAAAAATTTTAGGAGGAATTCATCATATCAAAAATAAGAACCATTAAGATTTTTCTCAAACTCTTGCCCCTTATCTTGACACTCCGAAGAGATAGAAGAGAGTGGGTTAGAAAAGAAGGAAAAAATGTAAAGGTGTCAAGATATCAAAAAAACGCAAGAAAGGTTCTCAACGCTTTTGTATCCTTGGGACCAGTCTACATTAAACTTGGTCAGTGGCTTTCTTCAAGAGCTGACATTTTACCACAACCATATCTTGAGGAGCTTGCAAAGCTACAAGATGATGTGCCAGCAGCTCCTTTTGAGCAAGTTAAACCAATCATAGAAAAAGATCTTGGACCACTTGAACAAAACTTTGACTACATCAACACAACTGTTCTTTCTGGCGCATCACTTGGACAGGTATATCTTGCTAAAATCAAAGAAAAAGACGTCGTTGTAAAAGTAAGAAGACCAGATATTGACAAAGTTGTAGAAGAAGACATTAGAATTCTAAAAAAATTTTTGCCCATTGCAATGAAGTTTGTAGATCCAAACTTGCGTTTTTCAGCAGAAGCCATGCTTTCACAGTTTATCGAGACAATACACGAGGAGATGGATTATAGAATTGAATCCCAAAACCTAAAGACAATAAAAAGAAACCTACGTGACTATCCAAGGGTAATAATTCCATCCGTAATAGACGATCACTCAACAGAAAAAGTACTTACTATGGAATACATACCGGGAATAAAAATAACCAACGTAAAGGCCCTCGATGAAGCAGGACTAGACAGAGAGCAACTTGTAATCAAGGCCCATAAGGTGTTTTTTACAATGCTTTTACATCACAACATATTTCATGCGGATCCACATCCTGGCAATATCTCTGTAACAAACGATGGTTCTCTGATACTTTATGACTTTGGTATGGTTGGAAGACTTGACAACGAAACACGCCTTAGACTAATCAGACTATATCTTTCCCTTGTGGAAAAAGATCCTCCAAGAACCGTAAACGCCATGAATGATCTTGGCATGCTAATTCCTGGCTTTAACCGTAGTATATTAGAAAAAGGAATTGACATGTCTATTCAGACAATGCATGGAAAAAAAGTCGATACCATGGAAGTCAGAGCCCTAATGGAGCTAGCTAACAAAACAATGAGCAAGTTTCCATTCAAGCTGCCCAAACATCTAGCACTTTACATGAGGATGGCATCAATACTAGAAGGAATTTATCTTACCCACAAAGTGAATTTCAAGTTCATCAATGTGCTGCGAAACATTTTGGAGGAAGAAAATCTAATCAGGGATGCATATGTCGAGGAGCTAAAGTATTCTCTTAACAGGTTTGCAAAATCAATTGATGCCACCATCTCAATTGCACCAGAGCTCAAACAATATCTTGATGAAAACAGATCCTTTCAGAATCTTAATTCCAAATCAGCTGGGAATATTTTACTTTCAGGAAGTATTCTTTCTGCAGCTGTCTTTGTAGGTTCCGCAGTTTTGTATACGACAAACGAGATTGTAGGACAGCTTGGCATGATTGGTTCTACAGTTATAATGGCAATCTCTCTTTTAATGAGAAAACGTTAGTTATTCTATTGTGATGTCCTTTCCACTTTTTGCAGGAATCTTTAGAGTAAGAACACCATGAAGATACTTTGCAGAACCAACAGCGTCTTCGCCTTCCTTTACATCAATTGGCAGTCTTATCTTTTTGTCAATTACATGTGGTCTCTGGTGCCAGATTATGGTTCCATCATGGCCAGTCTCTCTTTCTGCATTTATGGAAAGGACGTTTCCATGTATTTTTAACTTGATATCTTTTTTATCAAAACCTGGCATATCTATTGTGACAACCAGGTTATCATTCTCTAATTGCATATCGACGGGTGGAAGTATAAACTCATAAAATTCTCGTGATTTGTTGCCTATTTCTTTCAAAACTTCTTTTGCCATGTAGTTTACCAAACCCATTTTGAGTAATAAAGTGTTTTTGAGTTATAAATCTTGGTAGATTCATAATTTATCTACTACCCAATTAATTACAAATTCATGATAATAGTTCTAGAAGGGCTTGATCAAGCCGGAAAGGGAACACAGTCAAAGCTTCTATCAAACGCATTAAAGGCTAAAAAACTAAAATGCAAAATTTTCAACTTTCCAGATTATTCTACTCCATTGGGAAAAGAGATCAAATACTATCTAAGTGGAAAAAGAAAATTTCCACCTCAAGTAATTCACTGTCTTCTTGCAGCAAACAGATGGGAAAAATCAAAAGAGATTGAAGAGACACTTTCAAAAAACTATATTATAATAATGAATAGGTACTACCAATCAAATCTAGTTTATGGTGTTACAAATGGTCTTGACCTAGAATGGCTTTCAAATCTTGATGCCGGTCTTCCAAAAGAAGATCTTGTGATTGTGCTTGATGTAGACCCAACAGATTCCTTTAGTCGTAAAAAAGATCGACGTGACAAATTTGAAAAGAATAAAGAATTTGCACAAAAAATTGTTCATACTTATCGTACATTAGCAAAAGAGCTTGGCTGGGAAATAGTAAACGCATCTCAGACTAAGATACAAGTGCACAAATCCATAATGGATATAGTCTTAACGTATCTTAAATGAAAGATGGCACAAAAACACCTAGAAATAGTTGATCCCATCCACGACTTTATCAGAATTTACGAATCAGAACTAAAAGTAATAGATACACCAATCTTTCAAAGATTACGTAGAATAAGACAACTTGCTGGCGCGCATCTAGTCTACCCAAGTGCTCAACATTCCAGATTTGAGCATTCACTTGGTGTAATGCATCTTGCTGGTCTGGCAGCAGCAGTTCTCAAAGACAAAGGATTTTTGGATTCAAACGATGCCGCAAATCTGAGACTAGCAGGACTTTTACATGACATAGGACATGGACCATTTTCCCATCTTTTTGAAGAGGTATTGGAAAGGAAAAAGAAAATTTCACATGAAGAAATTGGCAAGAAGCTTATACTCAAGACAGAGATTGGAGACTCACTCACAAAATCTGGTTTTGATACGAAGTTTCTCTCAGAGCTTGCATTTGGCAACTCCAAATATCCATTCATGAACGAGATCATATCAGGCGGACTAAGTGCAGACATAATGGACTATCTACCACGAGATGGTTATTTCACTGGAGCAGAACATGCTAAAATTGATTTTAAAAGAATAATCCAATCCCTTGATGTATATGAAAAAAAACTTTCCTTGGATAGATCTGCACTCTATTCTTTTGAGTCAATGATGATTTCACGTTACCAAATGTTCAAAGCAGTCTATTTTCACAAAACTGTTCGCTCTGCAGAAGTAATGTTATTGGAATCGATGAGTCTTGCAGATAATGAGCTTGGATTTACTTCTTACAATCTTGATAAATATATACAGCTGACAGATGAGTTTGTGATTTCCAAACTAATCTCGATTACACCAAAATCTTCAGAGCTAAAAAGAGCAAGACAACTTGCAAAAGACTATCAAGAACGCAGACTGCTCAAATGTGTATTTGAAAAAATTCTCACACGAAATGACAAACTTGCTTCTATAAATACATCAAAGGTATGCAACGAAATTTCTAAAAAATCCAAAGTAGACGAGTCAGAAATTTTCATAGATACATCAAAGACACCGTCAATTCCACTTACACCTTCAAAAAAAGAATCTCAATCAATCATACTAACATCGAAGAAAGGTTCAGTACCAAAAGAGGCATATGAACTTCCAATCTCAGAGATTCCACTGGTTTCTGCAATTTCTGGTTTTATGGATATGTTACGTGTTTATACTGCAGAAAAAAACAGAAAAAAGGTTGAAATTGCTGCGCAAGCCATTCTTGGTGAAAAGAAATCATGAGAAAAAGAATAGTGATCAAATTATCTGGAAGGTTATTTGGTCTTGAAGACTCGAAAATTCTAAAGGATTATGCAGCATTTCTTGTTAAAATAAGCAAGATTCACCAACCCATAGTAATAGCAGGTGGAGGTAAGATTGCAAGACACTACATTACCCATGCCAGATCGTCTGGTACAGACGAGTCTACACTTGACGAGCTTGGAATCGAAGTATCAAGACTAAATGCAAAACTTTTGATTTATGCACTACAAGACAAGGCGTATCCACACCCGCCAACCAATCTAAAAGAAGTGGCACATGCTGCAGATAGTGGTCTAATTGTAATAACAGGGGGTTTGCATCCAGGTCAGAGTACAAACGCAACAGCTGCACTTATTGCAGAAAAGGTCAGGGCATCTTTCTTTTTGAATGCAACAGATGTGGATGGAATCTATGACTCAGATCCAAACAAAAATAAAAATGCAAAAAAGTTCAGGCGTATTGAGCTGAAAAAACTTCGCAAGATGTTAGTACATCAAGAATCAATTGCTGGTGGATACGATTTAATGGATATTGTTGCACTAAAAGTGATTGAGCGATCCAAAATTAAAACACGCATCCTCAAGGCAGACATCAAAACTTTGGAAAAAGCAATTAAGGGGTCTCCAGAGGGAACTGAGATTATACTAACCTGACTTTTCCTGTATATTCTGGAATACCAGCCGTAACAGCTTTCTTAAGAATCTTTTTTGCCTCATCTTCTTCCAAAGCTTTGGACTGAGCCTTAGCAAATCCTTCTTCATCAACTATTACTGTAACCCATCCTTCTGGTTTCTGAACAACTGCAACTAATTCTTGCTCGCCAACAGGTACAAACTTTCCTGCAGATTGTTTTACGGTAATTGTTAGCATTGCAAATCCAGCATGAGAAAAAAGAGTCATCTGAGATTTTTGTGCCCTCTCTTTTCCTATTCTCACTGCTTGATGGTACTGCACAAAATTATTTTCATAAACTTTGACTATAAGTCTTTTCAGCTAACATTTAAGAGAAGAACAAAACTCCGTATGATATCATTGAATAGAAAATTCTTGATTGGTGCAGCAATTGGAGTACTTGGTGCAATTATAGTAGTTGCTGCCGTACTTCCAGGATCTGGTTTGTTAAAGAATATCATACCAGAAAACATCGCACTTCCAGGAGGGCTCGGCACCCTTTCTGAAGAAATAAAACCACTTGATATAAAATTGAACGACATTTCTATTTTATCACTATCAGAAAAAGAGGCAATAATTGGAATCAAGTTTGATGTTTCAAATCCAAATGACACAACAATTTTGCTTGAAATGATAAGCTACGAGCTTTATGAAAATGGTGTTAAGGTAGGTCGTGGTGAGATTGGGCAAAGACTTGGTGGTCAAGTAACAAGCTCAAACTATTACACAATCTTGCATGATTATTCTACCACCATACCTGGCTCAACAACGATAAAAAACATAGGCAACACTCCAGAGTTTTGGTCTACACTACAAGAAGGCACTCCCCAGTGGAGAATTAAGGGTGAGGCGTTCTATAGTACCTCTTCAGCTTTTAGTGGTATGGCTGATTCGGCTCTCTTTGATTTTGAGAGATAGCATGATATTCTTGAATATATCATAAAATTTCAAAATTTGGATTATTTGTATAAAGAAAAAGATGTTCAGCTAAGTTATATAAGATTCAAAAAAAGAGCACTTTGATATGGCAGAAGCCGGATTTGTAGCATTTGGTTCAATGATCGGTGTCATGGTTGCCTTGGCCGTAATTACCTTCGCACTGCGAGTCAAGGGACACAAGGTCGCCAAAACAAGCGGACCAGAATAGGGAATAAATTTCCCACACTTCACTTTTCTTCTTTCCTTGACCCAAAGAGGCTATCAAAGGAAATATCAGATGATCTCTTCTTCTTGATATAACATTCTTCATAATACTGACACGTGTTGCATTCAGGTGACGGTTCTAGTATTGGAACTTTTTTTTCTACAAGCAAACTGCTTAACACTCTTACTCTACGTATGAATTCCTCAAACATCTTTTTGTCCTTACTCAAGTAAAACGATGATTCTTTACCATCACCTGTTATGTACACTATAACGCCTTCATCCTTGTTAAAGACCCATAGACAGGCATTTAGGTACAAAGCATCAGCAGGAAGAGGATTTTCGGGGAGTGCGGTAACAACCTGCAAGGTAATTACAACATTGTCTACTATCATATCTGCTTGCGCCTTTAGTTTGATATCATCTACTGTAAACTCGCCATGTGTTGACCCATAGGACATTTTTCGCAAAAGGCCTTCAATTAGACCATAAAATCCTACCGCTTGTACCTCTTTTGGTGCAGTTCTATCAAAATATGAACGACGTAAACATCTAACAATTTCATAAACATGGATGGTCTTGTTGTCTTTGACATCGATCTTTGGTCTTAGGTCACGAGTAAAACTATCTATGGCACTTGTAATAATCTGTTGATAGTCCCTATCACCCATCAAGGCAGATACCCTTGACACCTACTCTATAATAGACTTAGCCCATTATCTGGAGCAGGCCTTTAGAAATCCTCATAATAAACAAGACCAACAAAGTGGAGTCAAAAGCCAACCAAGGCGCCATGCACAATGTTGCCTGTGGAAAAGTAGATTCCCATGAATATGACAAGAGAGGAGACAGTTAGGATCAGAGCAAGAAAGGCATAGCCCAAACAGTGTTAAACAAAATTTCTATAGCAAGTTGCTTTTTCTTCTGTAGATGTATCCTACTTGAGATAATACGCATTTAGAACTTCAAAGAAGCAGTCCATAGATTCTACAAGAGTCTGAAGCTCATTCTTTGAGTCCTCCACCGGCACTAAGTTTCGACAGAACCAAATATTTTTTGGGGGCTCTTATTGGCATTTTGTTGTTTCCTTTGGAAGGGATCTTAATGTTTGGAGGTTATCCTATTCTTTTAAGAAAACTAATCACGGTTTCCCTGTCAGAGTTTCCTAAAGTAGAAAATCCCTCTAAAAACTCTCTCTGAATTTTTATTGATTCATCAAGTACATTTTTCATCTTGTCGGCGTCAAAGGGAATTAGTTTATCCACCTTTCCATTGCCATATGCTTTTATGTATTTTTTGAGAAGTGAAAAAATAAAACTTGGCGCAACGTCTAAAAGTGTTAGTATCACTTTTTTAAACTCCTTATCTTTTGAGTTAGAGTTTTTCTCAAAAAATTCTGTCAACACCCTCGTTCGTTCTTTTTCTATCTCATCAAGAGATGCTGCTACAAGCATGCCACCATCAGTAAGCTGATAGTATGGTACTCCTTGTTCTTGTAACGCTTTTGGACCTCGCTTTAGTGGCAATCTTCCTGCCTCTTCCACAATTCCAAGTGGAAGAAGAACTTCTTCCAGATCTCTAAAAATTCCAGAGTAAATGTTTTGCCACACTGTACCATTTTTCTCAGCAAGCTTGTGAGCTATAGCAGTTCTTGTTTTCATTGCGGGGCTAGACCCTGTAGCAAGATGTACAATTATTCCTCGTTGGCGCATCGCCTCTCCTGTAAGCTCCTCACTTTTTGTCTTGAAGGTTTCAAAAACTGATAATTTTGGGATGGCTGCCAACTTCATACTTATTTTGTAGATTTTATCCTAAATTTAAGGTTGTATGCTAATATCGTCTTTTATCTAAATATAACAATATACGCTTTTGCGGTCTACAAAATCTCAATGCTTATATAATTTACGAGATTTTTCCTCTTTAATGGTTACGAAGAATCGCAACTTAGCAATATTGTTAGTTGCAATAGTAGCCGTGGTATCTGCAACCTCTATTGGGCAAGCATATGCTCAGATGGTTACAGATACTGAAGCAGGAAAGATCTACACAGGCAACGCGGCCGAATGTTGGATGGACAGCGATGCAGATGGAGAAATGGATACACCCTGTGCTATTGATTCAGGGCATACTGCATTTGTGTACACCGCAACAACCCTCGTCCTCTTTATGACACCTGGTGTAGCGTTCTTCTATGGTGGTCTTTCACGATCCAAGAATGCAGTCAACACAATAGGAATGACATTTATCGTCATTGGGTTGATTTCAATTCAGTGGGTTCTGTGGGGATTCTCCATAGCATTTGGACCAGAATCAAATGGAGTCAATGAATTCGCAAGTTCCTTTGACTATGTTGCTCTGAACAAAGTGTCTCACCTTGCTCCACTTGGAGCACCATTAGATGATGGTACCTGTTTGCAAACTGCGTCATGTGGAAGTGATTATTGGGCTGGACTAATTCCGCACCAACTATTCTCCATGTTCCAGTTGACATTCGCTATCATCACACCAGCACTAATAGTTGGTTCCCTAATTGACAGAATGAAGTTCAGCGCGCTGCTGATTTTCATAATTCTGTGGGCCACATTTGTATATGATCCAGTAGCACACTGGGTCTGGGGTGGTGGATGGTTAGGAGGTCTAGACTTGAATCCAGATCTATCGCCAAGCTTTGCATTAGACTTTGCGGGCGGTACTGTTGTACACATTACATCAGGATTCTCAGGACTAGCTGCAGCATTGATCCTTGGCCGAAGACTGGGCTATGGAAAGGTTCCAATGGAACCACACAATGTACCTATGGTGGTACTTGGCGCATCCATGCTATGGTTTGGCTGGTTCGGATTTAATCCGGGTAGCGAACTGGCAGCAGACGGTGTAGCAGTAAGTGCGTGGGTTGTAACAAACACAGCAACTGCCATGGCATCAATTACATGGTTGCTAATGAGCTGGGCTCATACAGGAAAACCAAGTATAGTTGGTGCAGCTTCAGGTGCAGTAGCTGGACTAGTCGCAATTACACCAGCATCTGGTTGGGTTGGACCAATGGCCGCATTAATAATTGGAATTGCAGCAGGAACCTTATGCTATGGTGCCGTTGCATTCAAGAATGCGCGCAAATGGGACGATGCACTTGATGTATGGGGAGTCCACGGAATAGGTGGTTTTTCAGGAGCAATCCTCACAGGAACTCTTGCTAGTCCGCATATCTTTGGTGGAATTGGATTATGGACCGGAACAGCAGAAGGCGTGGAACAACAAGCAATAAACGTCATAGGCGCAATCTCAACGACGGCATACGCGTTTGTTGTCACGATTGTAATCCTTAAGATAATGGATGCAATCTGGCCTGGCGGTATACGAGTTACTCCAAAAGAGGAAGAAGTCGGACTCGATCTTGCACAACACGGCGAAAGAGCGTACGTAAACGAATAGTACGCCACACTTTCCTTTTTATTTTGATCATATACTATTATGAAATGAATTTACACCTCTTAGTTTAGATTAAGAATATGTTCATAGATGCAAATGATCTTAAAAAAATTCTTGACGATCCAAATTTAGTTCTAGTTGATACTAGATCATATAAAGAATATTCTATAGAACATATTCCGGGCGCTGTAAATTTGGATTTATTTTACTATCACTGGTTTGACACCTCAAAAGAAGGAATGAAAGCATTTGACATGGAAATGGAAAAACTCCTTTCTTATGTAGGAATAACAAGAGAAAAAAAGGTTGTATTTTATGACGAGGTTTCTGGAATGAGTGCTGCACGTGGAGTGTGGCTTTTGATTTATTTTTCCCATCCACAGGCTTTCATGCTAGATGGAGGCATGAAAAAATGGAAAAGTCTTGGTTTTCCCCTTGAAACAAAAACAAACGGCTTCAAGCCAGCCAAGTTTTCTGGAAAAGTTAACAAAGACGTCTTTGCAGGATTTGAATACATCAAAAAAAACCTAGGCAAAATAAAACTCGTTGATGCAAGAACGAAAGAAGAGTTTGATGGCACAGTTATACGAGCTGCAAGAAGTGGGCACATTCCAAATGCAATAAACATAGACTGGAACCTAAACATAGCTGACGATGGCACCATGAAACACAACAAATCCCTTTCAGAGCTTTACAAACTCTCACAGGATGATGAAATCATCACCTATTGTCAGGGAGGATATCGTGCAGCGAATTCTTTTTTAGCTCTCAAAAAGCTTGGCTTCAAAAATGTCAAGGTCTATGTAGGTTCATGGGGAGAATGGGGAAATAGATTAGATCTTCCTGTTAGTTAGTTCTATGTTTAATACGAATGATGAACGCAGAGCAAAGTATCCAATTTTTCTCAACCAGTTGATCTTAGTATAAAAAATTATTTCTTCCTTACAGGATTATTTATTTTTTGCTTAAAGGAAACTTTACTTGTTGTAAAAATTAGATTAATATAGTGTCTACAGGGGAGTCATACTTGATGCTGAGTAGACGAATAAAATTTTCTGGTATTACTATAATTGCAGGATTAACGCTCGCACTTTTCACCTTCTTTTCAGCTCCAGCATTTGCACAAGAACCAGCCTTAGCTACTTCGGATTTAACAAAGCCACTATTGGCTATAGCAGCTGCGATTGCAATAGCTGGAGGTTTGATAGGTACTGGTAATGCACAGCAAGGAATTGGTGCTGCTGGTATGGGCATCATTGCTGAAAAGCCAGAAAAATTTGGCCAGGTATTGTTCTTCTTTGTCATTCCTGAAACACTCTGGATCATTGGATTCGTGCTCGGAATCATTCTGTTACTTGGCATACTTTAGTGGAATTCGTAATGAGCATAGAGACCTTTCTCCTTGAAATAGAGAATAGGAAAAAAAGGGATCTAGAAAAACTCAACAGAGAACTTGATGAGAAAGGTACTGCTATACAAAACGAAAGAGATGCAAAAATAAGAGAAATAAAGGAAGGTTTTGCAAACGAAGCAAAATTAAAATCTGAAAAAGAATTTGCAAGAATGATCGAGGCAGCTAAATTACAAGCAAAAAAGATTATGTTTGACGCCATTAACGCAAATATGGATTCTGCTTTTAATGTCATTAAACAAGAAATTAAAAAGTATACAAAAACACCTCATTACAAAAAAACATTAGAAACTATGGTGAAAACTTCCAAAAAAAAATTAGATAAAAACATTACAGTTCATTGCCGTGAAGAAGACCGTACAGTTTTAAAAGAAATGGGAGTAACTGTTGGTTCCCCAATTCAAACTTTGGGTGGAATAGTTGCAGAAAATAAAGATGGAACAAAAGAACTAGATCTAACATTTGAAGAACTTTTAAGAACTTATGAGGATCAAGTGAAAGATTTTCTTACGGAGAAGACATCGTAATGGGAACTTCACAATATTCATCTTCTTTTGGCAAATTACAAGCAATATCAATGAATTTTCTTACTAAAGATATGATGCAAAATCTCTTAAAAGCAAAGGATGATGCTGAGATGGCCAAAATATTAGAATCCACATGGTATGGACCAGAGATTGAAAAAGCCGCATCTGTTTACCAGCCTTCAGAAGTTTTAGAAGTTGCATTGAACCGACATCTTGTTCAAATCAATAAAACTGCGTTAGAGGCAACACCGTTTAATGGCAAGTCTGCAGTTAGGGCCTATTTGTCAAAATGGGACATTTACAATATTGAGTTGATACTTTCTTCAAAAAGTATGGGAAGACCAATTACTGAGACAGAGTCATTCCTAGTCTCTAGCCGTAACGTACCAGCTGGAATTTCTGCAGGTAATATCACTCATGATGAGATGAAAACCATTCTCTCACAAACAAATGTAGATGGTGTCGTAAATCAACTTGTAAAATACAACTATGGCCCAATCCTAATGAAGCATTTGGAAGAATACCAAAAGACTGGTGATCTTGGTCCTATGATGTATGCATTACAAAAATTTTATTATCAAGCATTACTTGAATCTCTAAAATTCTTTCAAGGCGATGAAGGCATGATAAGGGAATTTTTCCGAGCAGAGATTGATAAGAAAAACATACTAAATCTGATGAAAGGCAAAGAAGCAAATTTGGATAAAGAATTAATCAGTAGACATCTTATCGACGGGGGAAGGATCCCAATGAATGAACTATTGGATATCTATGGGGTGAAAGATTCTGCAGAAATAGCGGTAAGAGTAGAAAATCGCTTTACTCTAACCAATGCGCTAATACAATACAAGAAGACACAAAGTTTAATTGATTTTGAAGTGGCACTTGATAAATTCATAAATATACAGTATGTTAAAAAATTGAAAAACATTGCACTTTCTATAGGAACATTGTTTTACTTTATAATTAATGCAGAGTATGAACATGCAAACATTAAAAGGATCTCCTATGGAAAACGCTACAATCTATCATCTGAACAAATAAGTTCAATGTTGCTAAGTGAGTGAAAAAATGTCTCAACAGAAATCAGAATCAACTGGAAGGATCGCGGTAATAGGAGAGCGTGAGCTAATAATTGGATATAGACTTCTTGGAATGGACGATACCTTTATTGTAAGTAAGGAAGATGCTAACAAAACATTGCAAGAACTTTTCTCATCTGGCAAATTTGGTCTGATTATTGCAAGTGAATTCGTTCGTAATTTACTTCCAAATACATTTAGAGCAAAGATCGAGGCCTCTATAGAACCACTAGTATTATTCATGCCTTCCTTACAGGGAAACATTCAAGAAGAGTCAATAGCGGTATTAGCAAAAAGAGTATTGGGGGTTAACATTTAAGGAAGTTGATGATGAGATGACAGACGGAATAGTTTCTAGAATTTCTGGACCAGTCGTTATAACGAGTGGCCTTGAAGGAGCACAAAT
>CAYZOW010000016.1:0-24133 GCA_964480245.1 uncultured Nitrosopumilaceae archaeon
TCCATACTAAAACTAGTCGCAGAGTATAATCCATATCTTCTTGATGTTGAATATAACGCTATTAAAAAAAACAAAGACCTGCGTCAGTATCTAAAAAGATCAAAGACTGATCTGCTAGTATCTTGGCATGATTTTAAAAAAACTCCTAATGTTACTTCATTAAAGAAGATGGCAAATGAGATGTTCAGGTTTTCAAAAAATATCAAGATAGTAACTACAGCAAGATCAATAGGTGATTCAGCAAAGGTTCTGTCTTTGTACAAAAATGTACCAAAAAATGGCAATCTAGTTGCCTTTGCCATGGGGAATTACGGACGAATGTCTAGAATTCTCTGTACTCAGATAGGTAGTCCATACACTTATGTCTCTCTTGGAAAACCAATTGCACCTGGCCAGTTTAGCCTAGATGAAGTTAAATCAATCTTCAAGTTGACAAAATAACAAACATGACTAAAACTTATGCAGTGATAGGAGATCCAATTGACCACTCGCTTTCACCAGCCATACATAATGCTGCTTTTGCATTCCTTGGACTGGATTGCACCTACATAGCATACAGGATTCCAAAAGACGACCTTGCAGCGGGAATTACATCACTTAAGCTAATCAACATTGCAGGATTTAATGTAACTATACCACACAAAGTCGAGATGATGAAGCTTCTTGATTATGCTGACGAAGATTGCAAAATGATTGGTGCAACCAACACAGTTGACAACGAAAATGGCAAGTTCAAAGGATATAATACAGACATGGATGGATTTTTAGAGCCAATAAAAAAGCGAAACCTAACTTGTAAGGACTCTGACGTATTGCTTGTTGGTGCAGGTGGAGCTGCAAGAGCCATTGTAGCTGCGTTTGCTAAAGAGAAAGCTCACAAAATTACAATTGCAAACAGAACCAAAGAAAAAGCTGAAGATTTGATCAAGTTTGCAAACAAACTTGGAGTAGAATCAGAATATACTGATTTATCTAATGTCGGCAATACTGCAGGTAACTACAAGTTTATTGTAAATGCAACATCAGTTGGCATGAAAGGAAACACAAGTCCCATATCTACTCGAACCATCAATAAGGACTGCATAGTGTATGACATAGTATACATGCCAGTGGAAACTGAGTTACTTGAACAGTCAAAAAAACAAGGCGCGACTATCATATATGGCTGGGAAATGCTTCTTGCTCAAGCAATGCGTTCTTTTGAGATTTGGACTAAAAGAAAGGCACCCTATGAAGCAATGAAGTTAACGCTCTTGGGGAGATTTTGATAATGCCAAAGGTTAGAGCGGTCATGCATGGAGCTGTCTCCATTGTAAATGCGATTGCAACAGGAAGGGGAGCAACTCTTGGCATCTCACTTCAAGTAGAAGCCATCATAGAAGCAACCGCGGGAACAGGAATCTTTTATGAAAATAAAGAGTCTAGTCGTAGTTCTCGTCTCATAAGGTCTGTAATAGAAAAGGCAGTGCCAAAAAATGATCTTCAAAACTCCAAGCTAACAATTTCTCTAAAATCTGAAATACCCTCAGGTTATGGATTGAAAAGCTCAAGTGCAATCTCATCTATTGTATCGCTTGCCTGTGCCAAGCTCTTCAAATCGCAGATAAATGACTTGGAAGTATTAAGGCACGGCGTGAAAGCTTCTATAGAGTCCAAAGTAAGCGTCACAGGAGCATTTGATGATGCATGTGCCTGCTATTTTGGAGGTTTTGTAGTTACGGACAATTATAACCAAAAAATTGTAAAATCAGAAAAAGCTCCAGAGGATCTATTGGCTGTAATATTCATTCCAAGATCAAGAAAAAGGGGTAACATAAGAAAATTAAAAGTTCTTGATGGAGTCTTTGCACAAGCATGGACTCTAGCTAGCAATTCTGATTATTGGAATGCCATGCTGCTAAACGGTCTTGCAACCTCAACCATTCTGCATTCTGACCCTAGGATTCTTACAAGCGTGGTAGAGGCAGGAGCTTTGGCTGCCTCAGTATCAGGCAATGGCCCATCTATTGCAGCAATAACAAAAAAAGATAATGCCTCAAGTGTCAGAAGAGCATTTTCCTCGCTTAATGGAACAACCATGGTTTCTCCAATAAACAACCAAAAGGCTAAAGTCTATGAAGTGTAAAATCGAAAAGGCCAGACTTTCTGGGAATATAGTCTGTCCGCCAAACAAGAGCTATACTCACAGAGCCATATTTTTGGCAACACTGGCAAATGGAAAAAGTCAGATCAGAAATGTTTTGTTATCAAGGGATACAATTGCAACAATCAATGCGTGCAAAAACTTTGGAGCTGATATCCAAATAGAAGGATCTAATGTAACGGTAAAAAGCTCAGGAGAGATAAGACTGCAGACTACAGAGATAGATGCATCCAACTCTGGAACTACCATTAGAATTGCAGCAGCCATTTCATCACTCTCAGAAAATAAAACTAGACTTGCCGGGGATTCCAGTCTTCAAAAAAGACCGATGCAGCTATTGCTTGATGCGCTGCAAGACCTTGGCGCAAGTTGCACATCAACCGATGGCAACCCACCAATAACTGTTAAAGGAAAGATTCGTGGAGGCGAAGTAAAAATTTCTGGTTCTGTATCAAGCCAATTCGTTTCAGCACTGATTATTGCTGCACCAAAGACAGAAAAAGGAATCACATTAAACATAGAAGGCGAGCTTGTCTCAAAGCCCTATCTTGAAGCGACCATCTCTTCAATGAAAAAGTTTGGTGCACGTGTGGAAGTGAACAATCCATACAAAAAATACACAATTCCAAGACAGGAATACAAGCCTACTGATTTTACAGTGCCTTCTGATTTTTCAAGCATGGCGTTGCTTTTGTCAGCAGCAGTACTCCTTGGAGATGATTTAACCATTTCTGCTTCTGTAGGAGACTTACCGCAAGGTGACAAGGACATGATTACACATCTTGGAAAATTAGGAGTCAAAGTAGATTTCCAAAAAGATATCGCCCGAGTCACGTCACCACAACTACTTGATGGTGGAAGGTTTGACCTATCAAATACACCAGATCTTTTGCCTGCAATGTCCATCCTTGCTCTTAAGACATCAAAACCAATTGAGATCTACAACGTAAAACATGCAAGATTCAAAGAAACAGACAGAATTGCTATCTTGGCAAAAGAGCTTGCAAAGCTTGGCGTACAAGTTCAGGAAAGAGAGGATGGTTTGATACTAGAAGCACCAAAAAATCCACAGGGTGCAGATTTGGATTCGTCTGATGATCACAGATTGTTTATGGCGTTTTGTATAGCTGGAATGTTTGTTGGCAACTGTACAGTATCAGACCCCGAATCTGTTGACGTCTCATATCCAAGTTTCATTGATGATATGAATAAAGTTGGAGCAAAAATTCATCCAAGCTAGCTTGGAACGATTATAAGCGTCGAAGAGAAAATTTCATTATGTCATCGAGTTCTATTGGTGAAAGATTTGTGCTTACAAGCTTTGGTGAAAGCCATGGAAGATGCATTGGAGCTGTAGTTGATGGGTGTCCAGCTGGTCTTGAGCTTGAAGAAAAAGACATACAAAAGATGCTTGAACTTCGAAAACCTGGTCAGTCAATGGTTACTACACAAAGAAAAGAGGGCGATATAGTAGAAATTCTATCAGGAGTTTTTAGAGGATATACCACTGGAGCTCCTATTGCGATGATAATTTGGAACCAAGACCAAGACTCTCGCGATTATGAAAAGCTTAGAACAAAACCAAGACCTGGTCACTCTGATTATCCAGCTTGGGCAAAATACAAAGGATTCAACGATTATCGGGGCGGTGGAAGATTTTCTGGAAGGTTGACTGCCACGTTTGTAATGGCAGGAGCAATTGCAAGAAAGCTTCTTTCTGTAACTTTGGGAATTGATACCTACTCGTACACTTCACAGGTCGGTAAGATAACGATGAAAGGTCAGGCAACACCAAAGATGAAAAAAGCAATCTATTCAAACGAGGTAAGATGCCCAGATCAGAAAACTGCTCAAAAGATGCGAGCTGTAATACTTGCGGCAAGAAAAAGCGGAGACTCGGTTGGGGGAGTAATAGAATCTATCACATCTAACGTACCAGTGGGACTTGGGGAGCCAATCTTTGGTTCCTTAGAATCGGATCTGAGCAAGGCACTTTATTCCATTCCAGCTGTAAAGGGAGTTGAGTTTGGTTCAGGATTCTATGGCTCTACTACAAACGGTTCTGTAAATAACGATGAATATACCATAAAAAATGGAAAGATAGTTACAAAGACAAACAATGCAGGCGGAATACTAGGCGGGTTATCAAATGGAATGCCAATTGTTTTGCGAGTGGCCTTCAAGCCAGCTTCTTCCATATCTAAGAAACAAAACACTGTAGATATCAAGACAAAAAAGCCAATTGCGTTACAAGTGGCAGGAAGACACGACCCATGCGTTGTACCTCGTGCTCCTCCTGTAGTGGATTCACTTGTCTCAGTAGTGCTTGCAGATCATGCCATTAGAAGTGGCTTCATACGACCCGTACTTTGATAGAAAATGTCTGATATTGACAAGCTACGTGACCAGATAGACAAGATAACACTTGAGATGATAAGATTGCTCAAGGAGAGAGTAGAGATTGCAAAACAAATTGGTAGTCTAAAAAACAACCTTGGTCTTGGGGTAACAAATGAAGAACGCGAAAGCCAGCTTAGAACAAAGGTCATTTCACTTTGCAAAGACATAGGATTGGATGAAAGAGTTGCCACAATGCTTTTGAATTTTCTTTTAAATGAATCCATAAAGATCCAGTCTTCGGGCAAGCAGACACATCTTTCTATATTTTTAAAAGCAAAATCTTTGGAGCAACAGGGAAAAAAAATTATCCACATGGAAGTAGGTGAACCTGACTTTTATCCGCCTAAAGCTGTCAAAAAGGCACTCAGTCAAGTCTATGACAAGGGCTTTACAAAATATGGTGAATCAAAAGGAATGCTAGAATTTCGTATTGCACTTGCAAAAAAGACTTCAGAAAGATACGGTACAAAAACAGAAAACATCATGGTTTCTCCTGGTGCAAGGTTTTCAGTCTTTTTGGCAATTTCTACGCTGTTACATCCAGGTGACGAAGTCATAATAATCGAGCCGGCATGGCCTGCATATAGAGAGAATGCACTTAACGCTGGCATTAAGGTAAGAACAGTTCATACCACGTTGGAGGGAAGATGGGAACCATCAGTAGATCAAATTACAAGCATGATAAACCCAAACACGAAAATGATTGTGCTAAACTATCCAAACAACCCAACTGGAAAGATTTTGCCAAAAAAGATACAGGATGAGATAGCAGAGGTTGCAATCAAAAATAATATCTATCTTCTAAGTGATGAGATCTATTCTGATTATGCCTACAAGGACTGGACAAGTGTACTCTCATATGAGTATGATAAAAGCATCATAACACAGTCATTTTCAAAATCGCATGCAATGACTGGTTTTAGGATAGGGTACGCTGTCTCAAGCCCTGAAATCATAGACAAGATGGCAAAGCTACAGGCACTTTGCATAACAAATGTAGCTGAACCGATACAGTATGTCTCTCTTAAGGCACTAGAAGCGGACACAAGCGATAATACTAAAACTATGCGAAACAGATTAGATCTTGTGATACAAAAGGCAAAAGACATGCAGCTGGACTTCGTAGAACCAGATGGTGCAATGTATCTTTTTGCAAGAGTTAGAAAAGATCATTTTGATGCAACCGATTTTACAAACAAACTTCTTGATTTTGGCGTAGCAGTAGCGCCTGGCGAGGCGTTTGGTAATTATCAAAACTTTGTAAGAATTTCTGCCTGCCAGCCAGAAAAGACTCTAGAGAAGGGAATGCAGATACTAAATCAAGCTTTGAGCGCACAGAAATGAAAAAAAAGATTGCAATAATTGGTGCCGAAGGACAAATGGGCAAATGGTTTTCAAAATATTTTGTTGAAAGGGGTTTTGAAGTAGTTGGTTATGATTCTGAAAGAGAGATATTAAATAAATCTGTGACCAAAGCCAAATCACTTGTTGGTGCAGTTCTTACTGTAGATTATGTAATACTTTGCACCCCAACAAAACGTACACCAGAAATAATACGATTGATAGCAAAGGAAATGAGAAGAGATTCTTGTCTTATAGATATATCATCACTCAAGTCAAAGGTAGTCTCTGCCCTATCAAAGATGCCAGACAAGGTAAATCCAATTTGCATACATCCCATGTTTGGACCTGGTACAAAAAAGCTCAAGGGTCAAAATATTATTTCCATTCCAATACGTGACTCACAAAAGGAGCTTGCCGTAGCTAAATCACTATTTAGTGAGGCAAACTTTGTTACTATAGATGCCGCAGAGCATGATAAAAAAATTGCAGTGATCTTAGGTATGACACATCTTGTCAATCTTGCCCTTGCAAACATTCTGGCAAAAGATGAAAAGATTTCTCTTACTGAAAAGATGTCTGGCACCACCTTCAAGGCTCAAAAAATACTGACTTCAAGTATAATGACAGAGGCTCCAGAACTGATAGAAACCATAATTTCAAACCCTGAAATAAGAAAACATGCAGAAGAGTTCTGGAAGGACATAGGTAGGCTACTCACTTTAATTCAAGAGAACAAGTCAGAAGAAATTATAAAATACATCACTTCGACTAAGGAGAGACTTTCAAAGGGCGTTGATCTTGAAAACTCGTACAAGAAATTAATTACTATGATAAACGCTATTGAAAAGTAGTTGCGCTTTACAAAAATAGTGACATCATTTCTTTCAAATGAAGACAAGTTTCTTATCTTAAAGCGAGGTGATAGAGTAAAAAGCATGAAAGGCTTGTGGGGCGGAGTAAGTGGAATAATAGAAGAAAACGAAGAGCCGCTTCACAGAGCAAAAACAGAGATATTTGAAGAAGCTGGAATAAGTGAAAAGCAGATTACACTTCTAAAAACGGCAAAGGAGTTAGAGGTGGTATCTGAAAAATATTCTAATCATGGGTGGAGAGTCTTTCCTTTTTTGTTTGCTACAAAAGAACCAAGGATAAAGCTAAACTGGGAAAATTCAGAATACAGATGGGTAAGTGCACATGAGATCACAAATTACCAAACTGTGCCAAGTCTTGATAAGGTTCTAGCCAGTCTGATGTAACTTTTCTACTTCTTCTGGGGTGTTGTTTCTCTGCTGTGGCAGCATAATATACACACAGGCTCCCCCACACATTGTACAGGGAACTGTGTTTCCGTTTATCTGTCCAGTCCTTCCATGTATACGAGCTGCCTCTTCTGGGTCTATGGAAAGTGCAATCTGTTTTTCCCAGTTAAGAGTGCGTCTTGCTTCAGTCATCTCCATGTCCCATCTTATTGCTTTGTCACGCAGCTTCACCAAGTCGCCTGCATGCGCAGCTATTCTGTAAGCAATCAGCCCTGCCTTTACTTCTTCTGCAGTTGGCAGTGCCAAGTGTTCTGCTGGTGTAAGATAACACAACAAGTCAACTCCTTCGCTTGCAGAGATAGCAGCTCCTATTGCACTTGCAATGTGATCGTGACCTGATGCCACATCAGTAACTAATGGACCCAAAACATAGTAGGGAACCTCACCAATCAATGACTTTGCTAGTCTGACGTTTGCTGCAACTTCGTTTAGTGGTACATGGCCTGGACCCTCAACCATAACTTGCACATCCTTTTCATGTGCACGCTTTGTAAGTCTTGAAATGTTGATCATCTCCTGCACCTGAAGCTCGTCATGTGAGTCAAGAATTGATCCTGGTCGCAGTGCATCACCCAAACTAAAAGTGACATCATAGTTTCTTGCCAGTTCAATCAGATAATCAAAGTGTTCAAAGTATGGATTTTCTTTATCGTATTTTAGCATCCACGCAGCAGTGATTGTTCCACCCTTGCTTACAATACCTGCATGTCTTTTTACTGCAAGAATTCTTTTTGCAATCTCTTTTGTAATACCAGAATGTATTGTAGTATAATCTACACCATCCTTTATGTTTCTCTCAAATGCATTAAGAAAATCGTCTGAAGTGATATCAAGGGGGTTCTTGTGTTTTTCAACCCCATAGTTATATGCCTCATAAACAGGAACAGTGCCAAATGCTATTGGGGCTGCTTCCAAAAGAGCCCGTCTCACCAGTCCCACATCTCCTCCGTCACTTAGATCCATTATTGTATCTGCGTGATACTTGACTGCCACTTTTGCTTTCTTTATCTCCTCTTCTAGGTTGTTAATCAGAGTGGAGTTACCAATGTTTACGTTTACCTTTGTCTTCATTCCCTTTCCTATACCTACTACTCTGATTTTTTGTGGTCTTACATTATTGTGTGGAATAATTATGGAGCCGTTTGCAATCTTTGGCAAAAGCCATTCTAGAGTCACATCTTCATCTCTTGCAACCGCTTTCATTTCTTCTGTTACAACGCCTCTACGCGCTGCGTTCATCTGTGTTCCCAAATTACTATTCCTACATAACAACTGGATTTAAACGTGAGTTTCAGGTTATGTTTGTGTGCACGTTCTATCCATAGCTGGTTCCGATCCTTCTTCTGGTGCTGGTATCCAAGGCGATCTAAAAACATACTCTGCCCTTGGGGTTTATGGTCTGACAGTTGTAACCGCAATAACAAGTCAAAACACTTTGAAGTTTTCTAACGTTGAAGAAATTTCTGCTGGTATCATAAAAGATCAACTTGAATCAGTCTTGTCTGATTTTAAAATTGATGCAATAAAGATTGGTATGGTTTACAGCTCTTCTGTAATACAAGCAATTTATTCCAAACTCAAAGGAAAAAAGATTCCAATGGTTTTGGATCCAGTGTTTAAATCAACTACTGGTGGAGTTTTACTGCAAACTGATGCATTGCCTGACTTTAAGAGAATGCTGGCACCACTAGCTTTTGTCATAACTCCAAATATTATGGAAGCAGAAAGACTGACAGGTATGAGAATTAGAACTAGGAACGATGTTAGGCGTGCAGCTGTTCAGATACAACAGATGGGTGCAAAAAATGTGGTCATCAAAGGAGGTCATCTCAATGGAAAGACTGTCACGGATTTTGTTCTTGAAGGTACAAGATTTTATTCATTTTCTGGTAAGAGGACGCTACGCACAAATCATGGAGGCGGATGCAGTTTTTCAGCGTCGCTTGCTGTAAATCTAGCTAAAGGAAGAACTCTTAGCGACTCGGTCAAGTTTGCAAAAGAGTTCACAATGGAATCTATAAAAAATTCACAAAAAGTTGGAAAAGGGAGTTTCATAGTAAAAGCAGACAATGTTAATAAAATAGAAAAAGATCTAGCTAATGCAATTACAGATTTTAGCAATATAAAAAACGTCTACAAGCTAATTCCTGAGTGCCAAACAAATTTTGTTTTTTCAAAGCCCAGTCCTAGATCATTAGGTGATGTGCTTGGAGTTTCAGGCAGAATTGTAAAAACTGGAGAGACTGTCACCATTGCAGGAAGTCTGAAGTATGGAGGTTCAAAGCATGTTGCATCTGCAGTTTTGGAAATGAACAAAAAATTTCCGAATATAAGATCAGCATTGAATGTAAAATATGATACTAAGCTGATTAGAAAAGGAATTGCAAAAAGATTTTCTGTATTAAGCTATGACAGAATCGTGGAACCGCTGAAAACAAAAACCAAAGAAGGTTACACAATATCATGGGGCATAAGAAATGCAATTAAGAATGCAAAAAGGCCACCTGATTTAATATTTCACAAAGGTGACGCTGGAAAAGAACCCATGATTTTGTTATTTGGCAAAGAACCAAAAGATATTCTCACCAAGCTTGCCAAGCTTGTCTGACTGAATCTTTCCATCCTTCAACATAAATACCCATAATCTTAATCTAAATCTCGTGAAAGCCGTAATTCTTGCCGGAGGACTGGGTACAAGGCTTCAACCTTATACAACATTTCTTCCAAAAGTAATGCTTCCACTTGGCGAAAAGCCGCTTCTTGAACATCTCATAGGATGGATAAAAAAGAACAAGATAGATTCCATCGTGCTTTGTGTAAGCTATCTTAGGAAGACGATTGAGGATTATTTTGAGGATGGCGACAGGTTTGGAGTCAATATAGAATATGCAGTAGCAAACAGGCCACTTGCAACAGCAGGACAGCTAAAGACAGCTGAAGAGTTTATCGACAACACATTTGTGTGCGTATATGGAGATTCTATTTTTGATTTTAATTTACGAAACATGATAGATTACCACAAAAGAAAAAAATCGTTTGTCACAATGGGATTGTTTGAATACAAAACAAAGATACAGTATGGATTTATAGAAACTGACAAAAATAACAGAGTAACAGCATGGAATGAAAAGCCGGAGGTAAAGGGTCACATCAATATTGGTTGCTATGTAATGGAACCAAAGATCTTCAAACTCATCCCATCTAACAAGTCGTTTGGTATGGATGATGTAATAAAAAGAGCTCTTGCTCGCAAAAATAGAGTAAGTGGTTTTACAATCAAAAAGGGCTTTATGGATATTGGAGACAAGAACTCGTACAAACAAGCCTATCAGCACTATCTTGAAAAGCTTGACCAGGTTTAATGCTAAACTATGACTGATGTAAAGATACGTGAGCTGGAAGAAAATGATCTTTTCAACGGCTTTTTAGAATCACTTGATTCGCTCAGAAAAGCAAGCGACTTGGATCCGAAAAAGGCAAAAGAGATACTCAAGAAGATGAGATCAATACCCAACCACAAGATCTACGTAGCCGTGCTTGATTCAAAGGTTATAGGTTCGGCGACCATCTTTATTGAGCCAAAATTCATCCATAATGGTGGAACTGTAGGCCACATTGAGGATGTTGTGGTACGAAAAGAGTATCAGGATAAAGGTGTTGGACAAAAGCTTGTAAAAGCACTTTTAGAATATGCTAAAAAAAATGGTTGTTACAAGACCATACTTGACGCTACTGATGAGGTCATGCCATTTTATGAGAATCTTGGATTCAAGCATCACTCAAACTCTATGAGATATGATCACTAGTTTTAAAAATACTGTTTTTTTGGCTTGGGTTTTATTCTAAATAAAATTGCGCCTACTATCATAACTGGTATTGATATTGCCATAAAGAGTGGTGGGGTAATTGTGACTTCGGTAACAAGGTATGACTTACTTATCTGCAAAAGCAGAGTGTTTGCATAGTACATGCCAACTAAAAGTATAGCTCCACCAGCTATTATCATTGCAGCAATAGATCTTGAGCCATATCTACGTGACAACAAAAATGCGGTTCCAGCTAAAATCACTGCAGGAGCTGCACCAATTGAGATGAATTGCAATATTTTTCCACCTAGTTGAATCTCCTGAGAGGGATTTATCAGGTAATTAAAAACTGTTAAAATTTCGGCAACAAACATTATAAAGAGTCCAAGACTTGCTGCAGCAACCCATTTTTCAATTGCCATGCCATAAATTTTTCATCTAGATAAATAAACCAAGTGATTACTAATTTCGTTAGTGTTTAGAAAAATAGCATGTGTTTTGTTATACTATACCAACAAGGCCAGCTAGCTCTTTTCTGCATGATGCGCCCAGTTCTTCTGCAGCTTTTTCTGGTGTGACTTTATTTAGAAACACTCCAAAGCCTCGCTCAAGTCCTGACCAAGCGTCAGATTGCGGATAAACTTCAACATGCCAGTGTATCTGCCTGTTGTTTTTCTTTTCAGGTGATAAATGAAAAACCATGTTGTAAGATGGATTCTTCATAGTAGCTGCCAGTCCACCAAGGGTTGCACGCAAAATCAAAGAAAGATCATTTATCTCCTTTTGTGTAATCTTTGAAAAGCTTGTTGTGTGTTTTTTTGGATATATCCAAAATTCGTAGGGGTGTGACGGTGCCCATGGACAAAAGGCAAGAAAGCCTTCAGTCTGCAGTATCTGCCGCGGCCCTGCAGTTTCCGTGCTCACTGTCTGACACATTGGGCATATGCCCTTCTCGTTTAGAATCTTGTGCGAAGCTTCTGCTTCCTGCTCTATGACTGGTGGAATTGATGAAAATGTTACTATGTTAAGGTGCGGGTGTGGTGTAAATGCGCCAGCCGCTTTGCCATAGTTTACATAAATGGAGACATATGTTACGCCGCGTTGAGTGTAAAGCCAACGTAGCCTATCCTGAATTACGACAAGAACATTTGACCATTGCTCTGTGCCAATTGAGGAAAGCGACTCTTTGTGTTTTTCAGATGCTACAACGATATAGTGATAGCCGTATGCAGGTTCGCTGTAAAGTGGCCTGTCACTGTAAGAATTTTCCGATGTGGTGGCTACAACAGGACTTTTGCTTTCAAAGACTCTGACAGACCAGCCTTCCACATAATAGTCCTCGCTGTCTTGCAGTCTTTGCAGCATTCCGTCTCTTGCCACAAGAGAAAGTGATGATGGGTTTGTCATGCTTTCGTTTCCCGGACAGAACGGACATTTTTTTGGATCTACTACAACATGGTTTTCGGGAGAGACGATCACATACCTATCAATAACATAGTCCTTACGTAAATCCCCCATACCACTAACAATCGGAGTGTAGTAATTTAAAACCTTTTCAATCCAGCTACATTCAATTATGCTTTACGATCAATGGAAAGCTTTTCAGGGACAGATTTAAAAAATTAAAGTTTATGTGTAACACAACAAACCCGAAAGTGAGCTGATAAAAAATTACTGACGCCTCAGATATTCATATGATCTATGTTTTGTTGGATGGTGTCGGCGATCTTCCACATCCTGACCTTAAAGGAGATACTCCGCTTGGGTTTGCAAAGACTCCAAACCTTGACAAGCTTGCAAAAAATGGCACTATTGGTCAAGTAATTTCTGTCGGTGAAGGCATTGCGCCCCAGTCGGATATTGCTGTTTTTAACATGCTTGGATACAGGTTCCAGCATGCAAATTATGTAGGCAGAGGCGTAATAGAAGCCATAGGTATAGGCATAGATTTCAAAGATGGCGATCTTGCATTACGAGGCAATTTTGCAACCATAAACGATGAAGGCATCATAATAGACAGGCGAGCAGGTAGGAAAATAGAAAAAGAAGATGCGTTGAAAATTGCACTTGAGATAGAACGTTTCATAAAATTTTCAAATCCAAAAGCCTCAGTCGTTGTAGCACCCACCATAGATCACAGAGTCGTAGTAAGAATAAGATGTAATGGTGAAGATCTTTCCTCTGAGATAAGCAACACAGATCCTGCATATGCAAGAGTAGACGGCATGGGAATTGCAAAAGCTGTTAGTGATTATCTTAAGATTGAAAGGTGTCTTCCCCTAAACGAATCACCTAGTGCAAGACTTGCCGCTATTCTTGTCAATGAATTCACAGAACAGTCACTTGCAATAATGAAAAAAAGTGAGATTAACAAAACTCGAAAAGAAAATGGCAGGAAGCTTTTAAACAGCATACTTTTGCGTGATGCTGGTAATAGATACCCTAAAGCTACACCCATAAACGAACTACATTCGATGAAATTTTCTTGTATTGTTGATATGCCAGTAGAGATTGGAATCTCAAATGTTTTGAAGATGAAGACGTTTAATGCAGGTGGCGTAACAGATTATGAACAAAAGGCCATAGTCGCTGCAAAAGCAATGGAAACTCAGAATGCAATATATGTTCACATCAAAGGACCTGACGAGTTTGGCCATGATGGGGATGCACTAGGAAAGATGAAAAACATCGAGGAGATTGATAAGAGATTTTTTGGAACGTTGATGGATAATATTGACACATCAAAAGTTTACGTTGTGGTATCAGCTGATCATTCTACTCCATGCATAAACAAGGGCCATGGTGCAGATCCTGTTCCTGTATTGGTTTCTGGCGATTCTATCAAAAAAGATGGCACTACAAGGTTTACTGAGCAAGAGGCAAAAAAGGGCAGAATTGGCCTCCTTGCTGGTGCAGATGTAATCAAGACTGCTATACAGCTGATCAAATCGTAAAGGTCTCTATAGCTCCAGTGCGAATCATGTTAGAGATTTTATTACGCAATGCGTCTACATCGATTTTGTGATATTTGCCTGTGGCATTTCCAATCTTTTCAAGAGCACGGTGAAAAATTGAAAGGCAGGTTTCATTTTCGTCCTTTTGATAATGAACCAAAGCTGCGGCAACGAGGATTATGCCGTTGAGCAAGTCTTTTTCCTTTCCATCTGATTTCTTCCATACTCCCTCCAAGACTTCATGACACTCCCAAAATCTTTCATAGTTAAAATAATCTCTGCCTTTTTCTATTGCCTCTTCTTTCTCAATCACTTCTTCTACTACATGTTTTGCATGGTCAAGAGGACCAATAGGTTCTAGTTTTTGTATTAGATGATCGAGTTCTTCTTTTTTTATAGAAACATCAAATTCAAGATACCTGCTTGAAACTCTCACGTCCCTTATTGTGATATCCATTTCAGATGAAATCGACCGAGCTTGTAAAAGGAGTTTTGTTGCATCCTTTGGCACATATCCTGAATTCTTTAGGTGAATCATAAAACGGTCCACGCTCAAACAAAGATTTGATTTCTTAAATTTGTTAGCTATTACCAGTTAAGATTTATATGAACTGCTTAGGGGTTTGGAATACATGTCTATGGTAGAGACTGTACGTGATGTAAAAAACAACCTACTCTCAAGAAGAGAGATCACATGTACGTTCAAAGGACTAGGTGGCAAGCTGAAAAAGCTAGAAGCTCTAGACATGGTGTCAAAACAATACAAGCTTGATGGAAAGGTAGTAGTTCCAATAATGTTAAAAAATGAGACTGGACGACCAATGATTTCCGGTACATTCTATGTATATGATGATGAAAAGCTGGCACGAGCACACCTCAAGCCAGCTATTTTCAAGAGATTAGAAAAGGCAAAAGGTGGCGGCGAAAAGACGGAAGGAGAGGCAAAAGAAGCACCTGCTAAGAAGGAAGCAAAAGGGAAACCAGAAGAGAAGAAAGAAGCATCACCAGAAAAGAAAGAAGATAAGGCAGCTGAGAAAAAAGAAGATAAGGCAGCTGAGAAAAAAGAAGATAAGGCTCCTGAAGAAAAAAAGGAAAAACCAGCAAAAAAGGAATCCGCAGAACCAAAGGAAAAGAGTAAATAATGGCAGGAAAAAAAGGTTTCAGTCCTAGTGTTTACAAGTTTTATAAAATAAAAGGAGACAAGACGGAAAGAATAAAAAAAGAGTGTTCTAGGTGTGGCAAAGGAGTGTTCATGTCAGAACACAAAAACAGACGCACATGCGGCAAATGCGGTCTGACAGAATTTATGCAGTAATCAATAGTACTTTTTCTTTCTAAGCTTTGAGACCTTTTGTTCCATCTCATCAAGTTTTGATGAAAGATCTGGAGCTATCTTTGTCTTGGCAATTATATCAGCTGGCACCTTGACAATGTTTGTGTCCAATCTGATATTTGTAATTGGCAGGTTTTTTTCAATCCAAAACTTGACAACCTTGTCTTCTAGTTTGTAGTCTCTAAATCCCTCAGGAAATTTTTTTGTGATATGTAAAAGCAGGGTCTTATCATTAAAGACGGCGCGTGGATCAAAAAGTCGTGTAATATCTGAATAGATTCCTTCAAAGAGGTTACTTGAAAGCTCATCAGACACTAGCTCCATTTTTGAAACCTTGCGACATAGTTCCAAATAATGTAGAAATTCATGTGCAAGGATTGCGTGTATTGTCCCTTTTAGTCCATATGCGACAAGAGGAGCTGTGATTTGTATAACAATCTCAAGGTGATCCCCCGAAATAACTGGCAGAGTTCTTGCAAACATAATCCCATAGTCAAATGAACCTGGATAAGATTTAGTAAGCACTATTGATGGTGTTACATATGCTATAGGAAAGTTGATTCCTGAAGCCTTTTCTATTCTGTTAATTCCTTCAACTGCTATACGAAATCTCTTTACAATTAGAGCATGGATCTTGTCAGGCAAAAGACCGTTTTTGTGAGCTTCATGAACTTTTTGTAACGGATCCAACGCATCAACTTGAGTCAGACTATAAAAAAACGTTAGTACGGCTTAGTTCCAGAGATATACTAAAAATGTTTTCAACTTGAAACTTTAGTGTGTGAGTGCGATCTCGTAAAAATCAAAATGTTTGCACTTACATGGATTTTCCAGTATGCTACTTAAGCTTGGTGTCACCTCTGACCCATTGGCAAGTCTTTTTAGTGGTACTCCACCGTCTGCTTTCATAAAAAGCGAGAAACAGTTACTGGACTTTTTTTTGTACCGTATATCGTAAATGTTTTTTTGGCTTTTTTTGCCAGAGTTTTCGTAGATTGAGATTGGTTGTTTTTCGAGTTTGTGGAGATTTTTTAGCTGTGACGGTTTAATTTTATTTTCAGTCTGAACTTCCATTTTCACCCTGGATCTGAATTTCATAACGTTTGATGGAATCTTTGTAATTATCTTAAGGTCATGAATAAGAACCCCCCCAGGTTGTATTTTTTCCCCTAGTCTGGCCTTTCTTTTATGTGGGTTTACAAGTTTTACAAAGAATGGTCTTCCCTTCCCTAAAACAAGGCTTGTCTCATCCTCGCTTCCAATCCATGTGATCTTTGCTTGCTGCGCCCCAAATCTTTCATATAAAAATTTGGCTATTTTGCCCTCTACGCTATCAAATTCTGTAATCCCATGAAATTGACATGAATGGCATCCTTTACCACCACAGTTTTTGCATGGTCTTTGCTTTTGTGGAATGCCTCGAAGATTCTTGGTATATCTGCCAGAAAGAAAAACAGGTTTTGGTTTTATTTCGCATTCTGCATTTTTAAAATCAAGTGTAAAGACAATATCGGGGTTTTGATAATTCACTTTGGTTCTAGTTTTCCTGCCAAACCTCTTTCCAATTTCTCTAGTAACATCTGCTTTTATGCTGCTTATTCCTTGTAGCTTGAACTTTGAGCGTATCTGATCATCCCTGTCTAATATCGATGGTTGTAAGATTGCACCAACAAGAAATGATGAAAATTCATAGTCATTTGACATTTCAAGCATTTTAGAAAGCTGTAGGTCAAGCTTTGACATCAGGTTTTTGCAAATATAACAGCTTTTTGGATTTTTTTTGTGTAAAATATTTCTGATTTCATTTCCAAGTTTTTTGTGTGACAATAATCCAAGCTTTGTAGCAAACAATCTACCAAGACAGTTATCACAAAGTTGGTGTTCTTTTAGAATTTCTTTTGTATCAGAAATGATTTTGTCAATATTACTCAGTCCCATTTTTCTCATTGAGCTCTCTAGTAAATAGCATGTTTTATTCGTAATGATTAAAGTTAGAAGATGACAAACTGTAATTGCTTACTGTTTGTTTACCAAGGAAACAGCTGTCTTTTTGAGTTTGTATCTGTGACATGGATTGCCTTGGTAGGACACATCTGTGCAGCATCAAGTATCGTTTCAGATTTGGCACCGGATTCGTTTATTACGTGAGACTTTGGATTGATTCTAGCACTCTTATCAACTTCAAAAACTGTTGGTGCCATCGTCTCACAGCTGCAACATCCTATGCATAGGCTTTTGTCAACATTTACAGATACTTGCACATCATCTTCCTTCTCTGGCTGTTCAAACTCGTCAACTTTTGTGGTTTTTCTAGTTGCCTTTTCATAATATTCCCAAAAAGTCTTTTCATAATATTCCCAAAAGTCGTTGTAGGCAGACTCGGTTTCCCTTGTATACCTTCCCCAGTCTTCTTCCGGTGGTTTGTCAGTTGGTTTTGCTCCCCACCAAGATTTTTTTCGTGAATTAAAAGTATGGTCTTTGTTTGAATTTTTATCATTATATTTCCACGAACTGTTGTTGGCAGAACCATACGGTTTAGAACTTATTGCTCTCTTGTGTTCTGCCCTTAAGATTTGATATGCCTCTGTAACCATCTTGAATTTTTTTCCATCTGTTTCTGACATGTTTTTGTCAGGATGAAATTGTAATGCAAGTTTTCTATAAGTGGATTTTATTTCTTTAAATGAAACATCATTTTTGATGCCTAAAATCTGGTAGCATTGATGGCTATTCACTGCTTATTAGATATAGAACTAATTAAAAAACAGTTAGATGATTAACCAAGGCCCATTCTTCTTAACATGCCTTGCATCTGTCGTCCCTTTGATGCCTTCATCATGTCTTTAGAATTTTTGTAGGCTTTCACAAGTTCTTTTACGTCGTGTTCTGACCAGCCAGCGCCCCTTGCAATTCGTTTTATTCTCGATGCATTTAGCAGATCCGGATCATCTTTTTCCTGTTTTGTCATAGATTGGATCATGTATCTCCATTTTTGCATTCGCTCTTCTGTTTGGTCAAGCTGGTCTTCTTTTATCATTCCTGACATACCTGGCATGCTGTCTAGAATATTACGTAGCCCACCTGCCCGTGTTGCTTCTTCAATTTGATAGTAAAAATCGTCCATGTTCATCTTCCCACTTGAGATGCGCTTTAGTCTAACCCCGTCTGCCTCGTTTTCAAGCCTTTTTGCCATGTCCAAGAGAGCTTGTATGTCCCCCATGCCAAGTAGCCTTCCAACAAATCTTGTTGGTGAAAACTTTTCAAGGTCGTCTATCCTTTCTCCTGTTCCTATGTACATTATCTGCGCTCCAGTTGCAGTGGCTGCAGCAAGTGCTCCACCACCTTTTGCGCTGCTATCAAGTTTTGTGATTACTATTCCGCCAACTGGTACTGTCTTGTGAAATGCCTCAGCCTGATTGTAACATTGCTGTCCAATAGTACCATCAATGATAAGCAATGCCAGATCGGGTTGTGTGACTTTGCTTATCTGTGTCATTTCTTCTAGTAATTCCTTTTCTTCTTTGTGTCTACCAGCAGTATCGATTAGTATTATATCAAAATTAGAGTTCTCAAAGTGTTTTAGACCATTTTTAACAACTTGTGGCGAATCTTTGTTCTTTTCTTCACCATAAACTTCGACGTTTGCCTTTTCACACATTGTTTTAAGTTGTGTAAGTGCACCGGGTCTGTATGTATCTGCTCCAATCACTGCAACTCTATATCCTTGCTTTGTAAGGAATTTAGCAAGTTTAGCAGTGATGGTAGTCTTTCCACTTCCCTGAATTCCAAGCATCAAAACTTTGTTTGTCTTTGCAGGCGTGAATGAAAACTGTTTTTCTGTGCCAAGCATCTTTGAAAGTTCATCGTATAGAATTTTGACAATGTGATCTTTTCGTGAAAGTCCTGGAGGAGGAGTTTCATTTAGCGATCTTTGCTCTAGATTCTTTGTTATCTCAAAGACCAGTTTTACATTAACATCTGACTGTAAAAGTGCCCGCTGGATGTCTTTAGCAAGCTCCTTTATGAGAGCCTCATCTATTCCTGACGAATTTACAATCTTTTTTAGGGCCGCACGAAGACCATTTTTTAAAACATCAAGCATTACTGGTCTAAGATGGCCTCGGTTATTTCAAATCTTCCTCTGTATCCATCCCATGTTTTCTGTGATTTTGTAATTCTAATTGGCGATGAGAAAAGCGGGCAATCAAGAACTAGAGTTTCTGCTTCGCCGCCCTCAAAGCTTAGATTAAAGCCATGTTTTTCGGCAAGCTTTTCAAGCTTGTCAATATCTTCTTTTTTGATTTCTTTTCCAAGCCATGATTCATCAAGTCCTGCCGACGATACGCTTGTGATCATAAATCGAAATTTTGATTCTAACAAATTATTCATGTATTCTTTTTGATTTGTTTTCCACAATGGAGAGATCATTTTTAAATTTAGTTTTGTACAAATATTTTTAAAATTATTTTTTTGAAACTCACTTAATATTCCACCGTGTACAAGACCCTCAATGCCATAATTTTTTTTTGCGTCAGTAAGAAGTTTTTCTATTTCATGTGTTTCATCATCCGTCATGTTTGAATTCATCTGACAAAAAAGATGTGGAATATTCATTGATTTTGTCTGTAATGTTGTTAACCATATGTTTGGGTGATGAAGCAATTTACTTTCGTCGGATTTTGGAAAAATGGTTACAACACATTTTATGTTGTGTCCTTCTGATTGTGCCTTGTAGATAGCAAAGGTGCTGTCCTTGCCACCAGAAAAGAGTGCCGCTAGATTCAATTTGCAGTCACAGAGTTTTGTAGCAAATTAATTTTTTTCCAGTCTGTGTACCTGCTTGAGGCATTTTTCACACAGTGAAAGGCTGTCTTTTACAGTAATTTCTATGTTTGAGTCCAAGCAGACATGACACAAACCCTTCATGTGTTACATATGGTCAGACGCGTGTATAATCCTATTCAGGGAGGTTTTAAATCCGGAAAAGCCTAGGATGCTTCAATACTCATAATCTTCATCATGATTCAGAAGGCTTTTCTCCTCATCATCAGCATCCGTAGCTAGCTTTTGATTCGGACTATAATAGTTCTATCCATTACCTTCCAATATTCTACATCTTGTCCCTGTGCAACCTTGTCTTTTATCTCATCTTCAATCTGACTTACATCAAACACTTCAAAGGTCTCAGAGTCCATTACTTGCGTTATAGACTCTGTCTTTGAGATTACAGAGCCAACTCTTTTGTCAATGAGCGGAATTTGAATTTGTGCACTAACTGGTGATACATGAGGATATTTTTTCTTGTCAAATATGCCTACTGCCACGATCCTTGCCTTTGCCGCGCCATGTTTTCCAGGTTTGCTTGTATCAAATTCAACTATCTTACATGGTTCAGCATTAGGGTTATCAACTGGAAGTAATATGTAAGAACCAATTTTTAGTGAACCAAGCTCAGCTGGTTTGCTCATGAAAAAACAGAATTTGGCAAAGTATTTAACTTTTCTATTTTAGTTTGTCAAGAACTGAAAGACTGACAAGATTTGTCATCGTTATTCCTTTTCTGCCAACATCACGTCTTGTTTTTTCGCAGTACTTGTTGGCACTTTGGTGGCTCTTATCACTTGAGACTTCAAGAACTACCAAGTTTTTGCTGTAAGGAAATGCAAACTTTGGAATTTCGTTGGTAGATAGATCAAGGTGTGCAATTCCAGCTCTTCTTACCTTATCACGTCTAGCAACAATTGCAGCAACATCTTTAATGTCATCATCCGTTTGACCATATTCCAAATAGTATACTGAAACAAAATTTAGTTTGCTTTCTAGATCTCTTTGGAAGATCTCAGCGTCTAGTGTAAAAACAAAGGCAGGCGTGTCTTGCTTGAATCTTTCAAGCTCTTTTTTCATCTTTTTGTTGTTTTTGAACCTAGCAAGGATATAGTGGTTTGAGCATGAAGGAAAATAGGCGTTGCCGTCCTCAGAAAACGTAGCTGTTACAAAGTACATGTCCTCTACATCTTTTGATTTTTCCCAGTAATCCTTCAACTCAATTGATGGGTGGTTGTGCAAATATGGTGCACAGACATAACCCCCTTCTAATGCTGACATCCCAGACACAGGATCGTTTTTAGTATAGTTTCTTATATAGTGTTGGCAGATCGCATCTAATTTTTAATTTGAATGCAAAAATCATTAAATTTCTCAAAATTACAGAATTTGTAAACAAACTATCGATAGATATTAAAACTTGTTGGTTGGGTTAACCATTTTGACTTGAGTAATCATCTCTGATCTTCGCGCCTTATATTCAAAGCAATTTAAGAGAAATGACAGAAAATAAGTGAATGACAACTAGGAAATACTCGTAACGATTACTTTGTCAACATTTCCGTCTTCACTGCTACCACTGACTTTTGCCCTAAATTTAATCTTGAAATCACTTGTTAAGTAACTACTTAAATCCAAAGACTCATCATGCCACTTCCCTTCTGCATCAAAATTTCCATATAAACATCTTGATGTACCCTTGAGACCATTATTCCAAATGCCATTAGAAAAGATATCTAAACAAATGTATTCGCCAGCATCCCAATTACTTTCTATAAACCAGGAGAAAGTTAGTGTTGCACTTGTTTTGCCTGCTAGATTGACAGGATTTTTCATAGTTATTGTTGCACCATTGGCAGAACCATCAACTTCAGCAGTCCTGACACCGTCTCTTGCTCTTTGAGTAGAAACAAACCAGTCCTTCTGCGAATCTTGCACCCACTTATTCAAAGTAGCATCCTCAAAACCGTCTGAAAATTCTACAACTGGACCAGACAAAGTTGTAAAGCTATAGTAATCTACACCATTTTTATCAAATGCTATATTGCCAGAGGGATCAGTGGATTGAACCTCAAAGAAATATGTTGTGCCCGAAGAAAGTCCTGTCAGCGTTACTGAATGGCTTGTTACAGAATTGGCAACTGATACTGTGCTAGTCGGTGGTGTAGAAGTTCCGTATCTTACTAAAGAGTTGCTTGGCTCGTCAGTAGTCCATGTTATTGTTGCACCATTAGATGTAACAGTTGGTATCTGGACATTAGAAATAACTGGCGGACTTATGTCTGGCACTGTAAGTGTTACACTGGTAGTATGAGTCAGTAGTCCACTAACTCCAGTTGGGGTCAATGTATAGATCCCAGGTGCAATTGATGCACCAACACCTATTGTCAGCATGGATGTGGTTAAGCCTCCAGCTGGAAGGGTTACTGGATTTGGCAAGAAGGAGCTAGTTACACCTAAAGGATTGTCAGAAAGTGATAATGTTACAGCAGAATTGAATCCATTCAATGATGTGACAGTTACAGTTGAATCACCAGAGCTCCCCTGTTGGATAGTTAGAGAGTCTGGAGATGCTGATAAGGAGAAGTCAGGCGCTGGGATTGTTAGTGGTATTGTAGTAGAGTGTGACAGTGCATCACTTGTCCCGGTTACTGTTAGACTATATGTTCCTGCAGTAGCTGTTGCGTCTACTAAAACTGTAAGTAGAGACTGTGCAGAGCCGTCTGATGGAGGTGTTACTGAATTATCGGAGAAAGACGCCGTCACACCTGCAGGACTTCCAGAAACCGACAAAGTCACGGGGGAACTAAATCCGTTTATTGATGTAACAGTTACAGTAGAACTGCTAGAACCCCCTTGCTGGATCGTCATTGAGCTAGGAGATGCTGATAAGGAGAAGTCTGGAGATCCAGTTGCTGCACCCATAAAACTGGTTATTTCAAATTGATCAGGGACATTTCCACTAATGTCCTTGAAATAACACTGAGCTTTGTTTGCCTGTCCTCCTACATTAAAGGAACAAAATAACGCACCATAGTTGGCTCCTTGATCAATTGTGTAAATGCTTGCCCACAAACCATTACAACCATAAGGAAGTGTTGTTGGTAAGCAACGATCTTGATTTCTAATACTTGCACCACCAAGACCTGAAACGAACATAAAGGAAGAGCCTGGCGCAACCCTCTCATCGTTAGGCATAAGCCATTCAGGATCGATTATTTGATTTTGCATGCTTATCAAAGTCTTTGTTCGTTCATAGCTATGTTCGTGGGCAGTAGCAATTATTGCTCCACCATTTTTACATTCTTCATACACCGCCCATCCTGTTGCATCAGATTTACTACCTACCTGCATAGCGTTCATGTTCTTATGCCATGAACAAATGCTCCAGATGGAATTATCCTGAGCTAGTTGATCTTTGATGTAAACATCATGACCAGTATCCATGGTACCCGCACCAGAAAGGATAAAGAATATTCCTTGGTAGGTGCAACTTGACTTAACACCCAAGTCTCCGCTACAAATAGCTCCATCGATTTTAGCTAGTCGGTTGTATAACTTCAGTTGGTATCCAGACCAAGCTGCCACATCGTGGTTACCAATAGATGCAAAGTAAGGGAAGGAATCACCCAAAACACTAGTAATCTGATTATCCCATGCATCAGGGTTGTCATTGTAATCAAAGTCTCCCTGATGGATTACCATACCGGCTCCTTCATTTTTGATGAGTTGAAGGACAGGTATGGAATCAGTTGAACCTAATCCCTGATCACCGATAAAAGCTACCTTAAAGCCTGCAGGAGTAGGGGCTTGTGTACTTGCCATCTGTATTGGCATGAATGCAAGCATCGCTGCTACTAGCATGGCTGCTATTCCTAGTATTTTCATCATTTACCAAAAATAATCCCACAACCTTATAAGATGGATCTCATTGCGATTTCAAGTCTAAATCTTCAGATCGTCTTTATGACTCCTCTTCGATAGTTATTTAATACGAAAATACAGCGTGA
>CAYZOW010000017.1:0-7699 GCA_964480245.1 uncultured Nitrosopumilaceae archaeon
TAATCTGCCCAAAACTGAGAGGATTTTGTTCCGTCCCTCTTTTCCAATGTAGACTCGTTCACCGATCTCAAAGGTAGAGTTTGGCATGCCAAGAAGTTCTAATATTGTTAACCTGTCTTCTCCTAATGCAGTGACTATGATTCCATCTCGTCCTCTTACTGTAACAGATTTTCCTCTAGGTGCAAAATCTAAGACGTAGGCGTACTCTTCATACTTTCTAGGTTGACTTCTTTCCATGAACGATTCACTCCTAGTGTTATGCGTTCTCCTTGATAATTTTCAGCATTTTTTCTAGTGTTTCAGTCAGAATTAGCTTTTTCCAGCCAAAAGTAAAGGAGCGAAGCTCAGCCTCTGTGGTTGGAAGATTGTTTACTATTTCTACAGCTTCTTCTTCTGTTATTCCGCATTCTTTGACAAGCTGTTGCTTGAGTTTTTTTGCAGCCCTTGCATCTATTTTTGTGAACTTTAACACATAGTCATATGTCCATCTTTGTATCTGGTCCATGGATTCTGGATCAGATTTTTCCATAATTTCCTTAACTTCAGAAATAGAAATGGGCTGTTTCTTTTTTATCTCTTCCATCTTTATACACCAAATGGTTTGATATGGTCTAATCGCGTGATTAGAGTTTTTGTCTTGTTGCCAAGTTTGACATCAAGTGTTACAGTCCTACGCCCAACTGATGTTACAGTTCCTACTTTTCCATGATACCTACGGTGTGGCAATGCTTTGTGTTGGGATGGATCTATGATTACTAGAGCTTTGTCTCCCTCGTTAAATTTTCTCATTAGAAAAGAGACTCCTCTGATATGATCCTTTGTCATGACAGATCTCGCTTTATGCATAAAGCCATGAGAGTGACCAGAAGGCTTCTTAGTAGTCATATTCGATTAAAGTGAAGTTGCCCTTAATTTAACACTTACTACAAATTTGATAAATTGATTATTTTTTCTATCTAGTTTTAACCTGTTATGTTACTGTAAATCATGTTCTAGCTGATTCACAGAACTATTCTTCCAAATCTTCTTTCTTTTTCTTTTTTGAGTCTTCTTCTGGATCTGATACACCAGCCTCAGTCAGAGTAAAGAGTACTTCTTGTTCTGGGTGGTGTGGACTGTCAACCATTCTTGCGATCCTCTTCTTACCAGATTTCTTAAAGTATACTCTGTATGTGCTTGTGTGTGCAACAACATTACCTCCAACTGGACGTGTTGGATCTCCAAAGAATGTGTCTGGGGATGCCATTACTTGGTTTGTTGCAATGGTTGCGATGTTGTATATTTCAGCAGTTCTTGTAAGAAGATGCATGAATCGGTTTAGTCTCTGTTGTCTTACAGAAAGCGTTCCTCTGCCTAGATATTCTGCACGGAATAATCCCACTGCAGAATCCACTACAATTAGTTTAATGTTATTTTTTTCTATAACAGGGCCTACTTCTTCCATGATCAATTCTTGGTGTGAGCTATTGTATGCTTTGGCTACAATAATTCTGTCAAGGACCTTTTCTGGATCAAGCCCCTTTGCCTTTGCTATTGAAACAATTCTTTCTGGTCTAAATGTACCCTCCGTATCTATATACAAAACTCCGCCATCAAGTCCACCCTCATCTTTGGGTTTTTGAACATTCACACACATTGTATGACAAAACTGCGTCTTTCCAGAACCAAATTCACCATAAACTTCTGTAACAGCTTGAGTTTCAATTCCACCATCAAATAGCATATCTAATGCATTGGTATCAGTAGAAATCTTGCCAATATCTTGTCTTCTTTTGTAAATCACGGTAGCACTAACAAAGTCCTTTTCAATTTTTCCATCTTCAACAAGTTGCTGGCGTGCCTTGGTTACCAGTTTGATTGCTGCCTCTATATCCATGCCAGTAATCTCAGATATATCGACAGGGCCTCTTACAAGAAGATCCATGATGTTATGAATTCCAGCATCAACAAGCTTCTTTGAAGTTACTGGACCTACCCCTTCCAAACTGTCCAGCCTCAATTCATCCATCTTACCGTAAGGTAATTAGATAATACTGTTAACTGTTCTGTTTGAAAATATGCTAACCTTTGCATTGTAGTTCATCAACATATACTACCTAAAAGCGACTAAAAATGGCGACATATAGGACATTTTTTGTTCGTAAGTAGGAATAATTTCGCAGTTTTGTATAAAAGGATTAATTTTTAATCTATCATCTTCTTGGTCTTCGCCCTGGCTTGTTCTGTCCTGGAGTTCTTTTTAATTCAAATCTTTTTCTAAAATTTTCTTTATTTCTCATTATGGAAATAATTCCATGTCTTTCGCGAGCTTGCACCTTTGGTGTCTGACCTCGGACTTTGCCTGCTTTAGTAAGCGAACCGTGTGTTGGCATGAATTAACTCTTTCTTCTTTTCAATTTATGTATTTGGGTTGGTTTACCAGTATCTGGCTTTAATGGTCTCTATTACCTGTTCATGTTCTCTGCTCTTTCGTCTAGCAAATTTTTCCATTGCACTGAGTGGAACACCACCCAATGCTCTTGCCAGACCAGTAAAGGCCTTTCGTTTAAAAGAGTCGTTATGTCCTGTCTTGTCCATGAACTTTTGAATTCCATATTTGAAGTTGTGCTGCCAAGTTTTGTACATCACACCAAGCTGTACTGCATCCATTTCGTTGCCTATATCAAAGAATTCTGATTTTTCAAGCAACCCAATAGGAACAAAAGTAAGCGGTGTTACTGTAAACATGGAGTCGGGTTGTTCTCTTTCTAACTCGCTGATTAGATTTATGGTTTCCCAAGCATCTTCGTCTGTTTCGTCATTGTCTAGTCCCATTATCAGTGTAAATGCAGGAATCCAGTGGTTTTCATTTAATGTCTTTACTCCCTCTTTTACAACCCAGTGCCATTCTTCTGGTTTATACGGAGCAAGCTTTCTGTCAGCGTATTTAGCAATTAGTCTTAAACTTCCTGTTTCAAGACCACATTGAATTCCAATTTTGTTGTCAGGCGTTGCTCGAATAATTTTTGAGATGTTTGGAATTAGTTTTTCATCTGAGATTGCGCCTGCAAGTGTACCATGTGTTGGGTTTGTATGTCCGATACCTGTAGACATTACTGCAGTGAAGAGTTCCTCAAGTGCCTCTCTGTTTGGCGCCATATTCTTTGTCTTTCTTGGATCTAGGCCATAAACAAAAATGTCGTCGCTATGCAGCCAGGCAGAGGTGTGTCCACCTTTTTTTATGTTCACCTCGATTTCTTTTTTAACTTTTTCAGGAGGATAGTATCTCAAAGGTCGTAAAGTAACATCACAAAACTTGCAACCACGTCCACATCCACGCATGACTTCAACCATTCCATGCATACTTGGTTCAACAATGTCTGGAATTGAATCTATGTCAGGTTCGTCCCAGTAGTGGATGAATCTGCCATGATGTTTTGTATCTCCCTTTCCAAACTCTTTAATATCAACTTTGAAATCGTTTTTTGAAAATGGATCCATGTTATCAAACGCGCCATCAATCAAATCGTTGAAAAACTGTCCTGCATGTCCATCAATTTCTGGAGCAATTCCTCCAAGCTCTCCTTCTAAAACGGCATACAAACCATATTCTTGGATTTTTTTTGGATCATAATTGTATTGCCAAGTTCCAGATGCTCCTGCAATAACCTTTGCGTTGCTGCCACTCCTTTTCTTTGATTCATTAATTTTCATGTGCAGGTCTCTGCAGTAAAATTCGTCATAGGACATTTGCTTGCGACCAAAAGTAAAGGTCATCGTTACTGGTCCCATTCCAAGTGGATCCATCTCATGGGTTCCAACGACTTGGGTTTCTGGACCAATGAACTTGTCCACATGATCTGGGTGTGCGACTACAACGTCCTCTCGCTTAAAACCATCACGTAAAAGTGCAGCCTCTACTTTTCTTATTCCATATGGAGCATATGACGCAACTCCATTGTTGTGACCAATGGGGTTACATATAAAATCAAAAAGTACTTTTGGGGTTACTTGATTTTTAAACAAATAGTACCAAATACTGTTTTTTGATCTGTGTGGGTCTAAAGCCGGTGCGCATCCAAAGAAGGTAGCAAGAGATATCCCCCTATATGATGACATTAGTGTACGATCTGCAGTTAATACGATTTTTGGGTGTCCCACTTCTATTCCTTGCCTATTTCTTTAACCCATTCATTTTAAGCTTTTCCTGTATTGGCAATGAGGTGTTAATAGTTTTCAAGTATTCCAGCTTTATTTCTGTGAGTGTATCCAAATTCCTTGTTTGATAGTAGATATTCACTATCAAAGACAGTACCATCTCTACATACAAGAACTTCTTCGACACAACAGCTTCCACATATTCCCATTCCACATTTCATCATTCTTTCAAGACTTGCTTGGGCTGGAATCTTTTTTTCTGACGCCAGTTGTATTACTTTGTGCATCATCTTTTCAGGTCCACAAGTATATACTGCATCAAATTTTGTTTCTGAAAGTAAACGTTCCATCACATCAGTAACAAGTCCTGCCTTTCCGTATGAACCATCTTCTGTTACAGCAATTACTTGGTGTTTATTGTTTTCCAAAATATGATTTGCCATCTTCTCAAAAAAGACTTCTCCTTTTGTTTTTGCTCCCACCAGTACTGTAACTTCATCTGTTTTTTTTAAAAATGTCAAGAGGCGTATTAATGGAACTAGTCCTGTACCTCCGCCAACAAGCAAGAGCTTGCCTTGCTTGATACTAAAAGAATTTCCATGCGGTCCCCTAACTCCTATGTATTCTCCTACTTTGATGCCATACAGTGCAGTAGATGCGATACCGTGTTTTCTTACCGTAAATGCTGCCTTTCCTTTTTCTAGCGATGCCATTACACTCATCGGCAGCTCATTAACACCAGGGATCCATACCATTGCAAACTGTCCTGGTAGTACATTGGCAAGAACTTCGTCTGAAAAAACTAGTGTTCGTACAGTAGGAGTTTCCTCTATTACTTTTTCTATTTTTACAACCGTGGGTTTATCAAAATCTCTTTGCACTTCCCACCATCTCTTTTATTTTTGTGAATCCTTTCTTTTCCATGTACTTTGATATGCCATTATTAATTTCTGAAAATACACCAATCCACTTGTCACCTAGCGCACTACCAATCTGAACCGCACTAGAACCAGCAAGGATGAATTCAATCGCATCTTCCCAGCTTGAAACTCCACCACATCCAATTATTGGGATATCAAACTTTGATGAAATCTCGTAGACACATCTTACTGCAATTGGTTTTATTGCAGGTCCTGAGAGACCGCCAATTTTGTTACTAAGAATTGGTCTTGTTGTTTCGACATCAATTGCCATAGCACGTACAGTGTTTATTGCAGTGATTGCATCAATTCCTGCCTCGCAAGCTACTCGAACAGTTTCAAGATAGTCTGATGATCCCAACCCAACTTTTGCAATGACAGGGACTTTAGAATGAGATTTGACAGACTTGACTATTTTGTGTACTAGCTCAGGATCGTCTCCTACTTCTAGTCCAACTTTTGCCACGTGTGGACATGACAAATTAAGTTCGTATCCTAAAATTTTTACATTCTCAAATTGTTTTATCATAAAGGTAAAGTCTTCTTCGACAGAACCAACCAAGCTTACAATGATTGGAATTGTCTTGTTTGAAGAGATCATCTTTGCAAAGTATGGCGCACCAGGGTTTGAAAGACCGACGGCATTTAGGTAACCAGCCTTTACCCCAATTAGTGTTGGATTTGCATAACCTTCCCAAGGCTCTTTGCTTAGAGATTTGGTAATAAGAGCACCTGCCCCTTCTTTATATAGACGTGCAAAAACATCAAGTGAAATCCCAAGAATGCCAGAAGCAAGCATTGTTGGTCTTTCGAGTTTAATTGCCCCTACTTGGGTTGAGATGTCAGGTTTCACTTCTAATTATAAAAAATTGTTGTCATATAACAGTTCATGTGTAATCTCACACTATGGAATGTTACCTTTTTTAGTGAGAGCACCGGAAAATGGGGAGTATGCATTTTGTCATTTTAACGGAGGTAGGAATAGCAGTATTTGATGAAAATAAATGCGTAAAATCCCTTCCGTTTTCAGATCCTGCAAGAGATTATGTGTCCATAAAAGAAGAAAAGGCATCAGTCAATGAATTACAAGACTTTCTTTCAAAACTAAACTCAGGAATTTTTGTAAATGATGCTTCGCTGATGAAACTCTTGAAAAAAAATTCGGTTGATGTGGAGCTGATGGAAGATTCCAAGATAGAACACATTCAATCATCAAAATTACATGTTCTTGTTGATTCTGGTTTTGCAAAAGACGAGGCAGATGCAAGATCAAAGCTACGAGATTTTGCGTTACAGCTGTCCTCATCAAAGGTAACAGAGACTTCAGAGAGTCCAGACTTGCACATAATTCAGACAATAAATACACTTGATGATACTGACAAGATAATAAATGGACTAAGCTCAAGATTGCGAGAATGGTATGGGTTACATTTTCCTGAGCTTGACAATCTTATCGATAGCATAAATGGATATTCCAAGATAGTTTTGGGCGGTAAAAGAGATGATCTAACGGACAAAGTGTATACGGATGCAGGTTTTCCTGAAACTAAAGTTGAGATGCTTTCCCTTTTACAAAAAAAGAGCAAGGGCGGAGCTATATCAGATGAGAATCTTGCAATTGTGCAAACCCTTGCTAAACAAATTTTGGAGCTTTTTGATTTGAGAAACACTCTTGAAAAACATATAGAAACACAAATGGAGCTTGTAGCGCCAAACATTAGCGGAATACTTGGAGCTGTAGTAGGCGCTAGAATTCTTGCAAGAGCTGGAAGCCTCAAAAAGCTTGCATTCATGCCTGCAAGCACGATACAGGTTCTTGGTGCAGAAAAGGCACTCTTTCGTTCACTTAAGACAGGTTCTCAACCACCAAAACATGGCTTACTTTTCCAGCACGCACTGGTGCATGCCGCTCCAAGATGGCAACGAGGTAAGATAGCTAGAGCCATCTCTACAAAAGCCGCTATTGCAGCCAGAGTCGATGTCTATGGCTCAGGAAGGAATCAGATGCTCTTTGAGAAGCTAAACGTAAGAATCAAAGAAATAGGTGAAAAGTACAAAGAGCCTACAGAAAAAGAACCGATGAAAGTTCAGCAACGCTCCACTTTCCCCTATGCAAGAGAACAAAGACAATTTGATAGAAATTCTGGACAAAGAGACAGATCAAAAGGAGATTGGAAGAAAGGAAAACGAAGAAAGTTTGGAAAACGAAGAAGGTAATATTTTCTGGATTAAAGTAGACGGCGAAAAAAAACTTGCAACAATAAATCTTGTCCCTGGCAACCAAGTCTACAAGGAAAAGCTAGTAAAGATAAAAGATGAAGAATTTAGAGCGTGGGATCCGTTTCGAAGCAAGCTTGCTGCAGCTATAATGAATGGTCTTGAGTTTTTGCCAATCGTCAGAAAGTCAAGAGTTCTCTATCTTGGTGTGTCTACAGGAACAACAGCAAGTCATGTTTCTGATATAGTTGGACCAAGTGGGATAGTATTTTGTGTGGAACATGCAAGTCGGGTAGCACGGGATTTTTTAGATAGAGTAGCTTCATTACGTTCAAACATAGTGCCCATACTCCAAGATGCAAGACAACCAAAACAGTATTTTTCAGTCTATGGAACAGTTGATGTTGTTTATGTTGATATAGCGC
>CAYZOW010000017.1:7709-20081 GCA_964480245.1 uncultured Nitrosopumilaceae archaeon
AAATAGATCTGTTTCCATACGATAAAGACCACGCAATGATAGTTGCAAAGTACCTAGGCTAGAATCAATTTTGCCTCATCAGCATCTTGACTGGCTTCCAGCTTGCACGTACAAATTGTGGTGTTTTCTTATAGGCAACTATCCAGTCTCTTACAAACTGCATTGTCTTAGAGTCGGATGGATACCCACTACCCAGATCGTATTTTTTCCGTAGTTTTTCTATTGCTTTATCGCGAGTTACTTTTGCAATGATTGATGCTGCAGATACAACAACAAATCTACTGTCTGCATGGTGTCTTGAATAAATTCTTCCAGTCTTGGCAAGCTTGGAAATCTCTCTTCCAAATCTGGTTGGGTTTACATCACACGAATCTACATAAGATGAATCTGGCCTCAGCTTTGAGATTACTTTGGCCATATACTTAGCTTCAAGATGATTCAATCTATGTCTGCGTACGCTATGATCTATTGTCTTTGGCTGTATCCTTGCAATGTAATAGCCGTCAACAAAATTAATTATTTTTTTGTAGAGTCTTTCGCGTGCAGCTGTGCTTAGTTGTTTGGAATCTCGCACCCCAATATCTGACAAGTATTTTATCTTTGCACGTTCAACTGAAACACCAGCAATAACAAGTGGACCAAGTACTGATCCCCTTCCTGCATCATCAACACCACAGACTATCATCCGTGTTTTTGTTGTGCCAGATGTATTAAATCATTATAGGTTAATAGTAATAATAGAACTAGATTGCAAACCGATCAAATGGAAGAGATAGTTGAGATAGTAGAGGGAAAGACGAGACTTCTTGTTCCCAAAGATTCCCTTGATGTAAATGCGCCTCCAAAGCAGCCAGCCTTTTTTAACCCAAGAGCAAAGCTAAGTAGAGATTTTTCTATAATTGCCTATTCTGCATTTTTGCAAAACTTCAAAGGGCCAAAAACCTTCCTTGACTGCCTTGCAGGAATTGGAGCTCGAAGCCTCCGGGTTGCAAACGAATTAGAGATTGTGGAAAAGGTTTTTGTTAATGATGTAAATCCCAAAGCCCTTGAGCTTGGGATGAAGTCTGCAAAGATAAATAACATTACCAAGTGTGAGTTTTCAGAAAACGAGGCATGCAGATTTCTTAGCTTGCATTCAAAAAGAGAGAATCGTGGAGCTGTTGTTGATATAGATCCTTTTGGTTCCCCATCAAGATATCTAGACTGTGGAATACGCGCAACATGTCATGGGGGCCTTCTGTCAGTTACTGCTACAGATCTTCCTGTGCTACACGGATTGTACCAAGCTGCATGTCAGCGAAGATACTATGGGATTCCCGTAAGGACAGAGTACGGAAACGAGATTGCGCTAAGATTGATTCTTGGATGTATTCATCTTGTGGCTGGGAGACTAGACGTTAAAGTAGTGCCATTATTTGTACAACATAACATGCACTATTACAGAATCTATGTCAAGGTACTGGTGCGAACAGATCCGGAAGATAATATGGGATACATTTTACATTGCAAAAGTTGTGGTCATAGAAAAGTGCAAAAAGAGCAAGGCTATTCTTGTGAAGTTTGTGACAAAAAAACAGAATCAGCTGGTCCGCTCTGGATAGGGGAGATTTATGATAGGGTATTTGTCAATGCCATGTTATCCAAACTTGAAAAGTTTGTAGTAAGCAAGAGTTGTGAAAAGACTTTGCTAAAGTGCCAGCAAGAAATAGGTATGCCTGCTACATATTTCACACTTGATGAGATAGCAAGAAAGATGCAAGCTGCTCCCATCTCACTAGAAAAATCAATAGAGAAACTTCAGAAAGCAGGATTTAAAGCAGAACCTACAAGTCTGAATCCTAGTGGACTTAAGACGAATGCGAGAATAGATGAAGTGTTACGACTCTTACAAAATTAGCTGTTATATCCAAGACAAATAAAGTAAAGCTCGCTGCTTGTTTTTCTACTTGCTTTTGGTTTTCTAATCTGAACTTTGGCAAATTTCTTTTTGATATAGTCTCGAAACTCATTAGAGTGCTGTCCATCAAATACCTTAAAGAGTGCATTTCCTTTGTATGCAAGAACATGGTCCATTATTTTTATCGCTGCATAGTTTAGCGCGATCTGTTTTGCATGATCAACTGCCCACACACCACTTACTTGTGGAGATAAATCACAAATCATGGCGTTTATCTTTCTTCCAAAATAATCAAAGATTAGCTCTACGATTGATTCATCCTCAATGTTTCCCCTTATGATATGTGCATTAGAAACCTCTTCCACATAGGTGGTATCTATTCCCATTACTTTGCCCTTGTTGCCTGCAAGCTCCACAGCAACTTGTGTCCATCCTCCTGGAGAACATCCGAGATCCAGCACATAAAAACCAGGACCTATTATTCGATACGACTTGTCAAGCTCTTTTAGTTTGTATGCAGCTCTGCTTCTGTATCCTTCTTGGTGGGCTAGCCTTCTGTAATAATCTCGTCGTGCATCAATTAGTTTCATTTCTTTGATTTTTTGATATTTGTAAATTCAGTTAGAACCCATTGTTCAATTAGAGGACATGTTCTTGGACTCACTTCACCATCAACACTGCATTTTTGTTCTACAGGACAGATTAGACAGGGTGCGGCTTCAATTGATTGAGTGCTAACCGGCATCTTTGCAATTTTAAGCTTGTACGTCCATCTACCATTTTCAAGAATCTTCTCACGCTTGATGATGTTACGTCTTTCAAGCTTGATAGCTAACCGTGAGCCATCTCTGCTTGTGAGTTTTAGCTTTTTCCACAGCTCACTTTGTAATATACCATTATCACTATGTTCTGCTACAATGTTACAAACTCGAGTTGTGAGTCTTTCCATATCCATGCCTTCGATCTTAAAGTTTTCAATTTCCTTTTCGTCTATTTCTTCCTCTAACTCTTCTACGCTCTTCTTGGCAACGCCCTTTTTCTCAATAATGGTTTTTTTGTTTGTAGGCTTTTTCTTTTCTACTGACTTCTTTTCTTCCGGTTTTTTTACTATACTTTTTTTCGTTAATTTTTTATCTTTCTGTTTAACCATAAAGACCTCTCAATAATATTATATTGCACACTTAGATGTTGGTTTGAAAGTAATATATAACATGGTGTTTGATTTATTGAACCTTGAACTTGGCTGTTGCAGATATAGTCTTTTGATAGTTTTTGTCGTTCATTTCCGCTATAATTTCATACTCTCCGGCCTTGTCAATCTTCTCTGAAAATGTATCATCTATTGGTAAAGATAAGTTTCCATCTGAAAAACACTGGGAGAAAAAGCCATTTTGTACAACGACTTGTTTTGGTGATGTTTGTGCATCATAAATTGTGATGTATAGATCACCACAATCAAAATCTGGATTACTGACTAGTATCTTAATTTCAATAGGCGTGGAAACCGAATATGTTTTCAAAAGTTCTTGAATCTTAATCTCTGCATCTCCTATTTGCGTAGGTGGTCTTAGTAAATCTCCAAAAGGCCACATGTTAAGCTCTCTGTTTGGTTCTTGCAAAACATCTGCTAAAACAAACGCACCAAAACCCATTGATGCTACAACTGGAAAAAGAAAAACGACAAAAGCTACATTTTGCACAGCCATTTTGTTATCTAACACTTTGCATTCCCTTATATCTATTTAGTCAAAAATCAAGTTGGTCATATAGATAATTTTGTCGAATAAGTTAAATCAAGGACAGATACATAGGCGCTAGATGCGACTAAGAAAATTTAGAGTTCGTGCATTTCGTTGTATTCATGATTCAAGTGAAATAAAAGTTGGAGATTTGGCTGCATTCATTGGTAGAAATGAGAGTGGTAAGACAACAATATTAGAGGCTCTCACGTTACTTAACAAGGATGCCAAAGTCTCCGAGCTCGATTTGTGCGACGAGATGGCTGAAGAGTTAAAATCAGAAACAAGAATAGTAGAAGGAGCTTTTGAGCTAACAGAAAAGGAAACTGGATTAGTTCGTGAAAAGTTTCCAAATTTGTCAGATATTAAAAAAGTAAAGATCTTCCGTACACAGACTAACCCGAAAGTCCAGTATGACTTTGGCGATGTTAATATAAGTGACGAAGCAGACAAGAGAATAAACTCATGGGAAAACTTTGTAGAAAAGATCTATAATTTTGTATTAACAATTCCAAATCCTATACGCATAAAACTTGATACAACATTCTTGGAAGGCCATGTACCAAGGACAAGGGATGCCTTTAACAGCATTATGGCAGAATTCAACAATAACGTTTACCTATTATCATCCCAAGAAAAGCAAGTAATTTCGGCATGGGAGCAAATCTATCGTGACATTGATCACACGTACGATACTCTGCTTATAGGCACAAGTGAACGTTCAGCCCTTGAGAATTTTATAGAGGAAAGACTTCACCCAAGATTCGTATACTTTTCAGATTACAAGAAGATTTTAGGCAACATAAACCTTGACGAGTTTATGAAAGAAACAAAAGGTGTAAGACCAAAAGGATTGGAGTATGTCGAAGAATTTGACAAAGCAGAGACAGTCAAGAATCTATTTTATCTGGCAGACCTTGATATGGATAAACTTGAAGAGGTTCAGAACAGCCCATCACGACTCATAAAACTTTTGCATACTGCAAGTAGGAAGCTAACTGAGAGACTAAACCCTGCATGGAAAGGAGATCCAATTCATGTGGAGTTGAGATTCAATCCTGGAAACATACTCAGTGTTGTGATTTCCGATATACATAGGGATGGCACTGTAACAAATACAGGGCTTTTGAATAGAAGAGCAGAGGGATTCAAGTGGACATTTTCATTTATAGTAAACTTTGCTGCAGAAACACAAAGATCTGAGCTCAAAGAAGCTATATTACTTCTTGATGAACCTGCAAGAAACTTGCATCCAACTCAATCACGTGGAATCTCTGATTTGTTAAAGAGTCTTGCTGGCTCCAACCAAATTTTGTATGCAACACACTCGCCCTTTATGATATTTGATTATACTCCTGGAAACCTACTTGTAGTAGAACTTGACAAAAGAAAGCATCTTAGTCGCATCTATTATGATTATTGGAATGCAGACGATTCTACGCTAACTCCAATTCTTTATGGTCTTTCTAGAGGTCTTGTAGAATCAATTTCAGACAGAGAGATTGGCGCTAATTCAAGACCAGTAATCATTGTGGAAACAATGTCTGATTCAATGTATCTAAATGCCTTTGATAAGTTTCTAAAAGATCCCAATCTTTCTATGAATCCTTTAAACATAGTACCGGCATATAACAAGAATTCGGTCCTTCCTCTTGCTATATTCTATAGAAATCATGGCTACAACACGTTTGTGCTCCTTGACAATACAGAAATGTCACGTCAAACTTCCACCATGCTGCAAGCAAATGGCTTCAAGTCTGTTCAGATAATATTTTTCGAACTTGGAGGGCAACCAAAGCAAGCAATAGAAGATTTGATAATGGATGAAGATTATCTATATGCAGTTAACCAGACCTATGCAATCAAACTAAGAAAGGAAGGATACACCAATATCACACGGGAAGACCTTCTTACAAAAGGTAAAAAAAGCATCTTGGATAATCTAAATGAAATTTGGAAAGAAAATCAACAACTTGGTTGGGAAAAATTTGATGCCGAAGAGATTTGTAGATATATCTGTGAAAAAATTGCAACAGGCGAGACTGAATTTTTATCCGACAAGACAAAAGACCAGTTTAGAACCACATACAGATCGATTGCTGAGAGAATAAGACAAAACCAGAACATAGTTTCTGAAACGACACTTACCAATCCAAGATAAGTAGGAATCTTCCAAAACAGCTATGATTAGTACTTTACTCCTCATTCATACTATTCTAACTAAAAAAAGGAAAATTTCGTGAAAATAGATGCTTAAGATTTAATTTGGAGAGTGATTTTGTTTTACTATGGAAGATAGATTGGTTAGAGGTATGCTTCTTTCAATTTTACTTATTTCAGGTTCATTTTTCATTTTTGTGGTACCGCAAGTAGAAGGTCAAACTGAGTTTGTAACAGTAATTTCTACAAGCCATGAAGGGATAACAGTTGTAGAATACAAAAATAGTGAAGAAAACATTTTTGATATCAAATCAGTGGTTTTGGAAGTTAATAATGGAAATTTCAAATCGTTTAAAACAGAAAATGGGTGGACTGGAAAAAAGACATCAGCCGATACTGTGACTTTTACCTCTACAAATCCAATAAAGCCTGGTGAGTCTGCAAAATTTGGAATAAAGACTGACAGACCAGCTCCCGTCTTTAGCTGGAAGGCGTTTGATGAGGAAGGAGACGAATTGGGCGCGGGGGGAAGGATTTCCACAATACAAGAGATAACTACTGAAGACACCAAACGGTTGGGCCCTGCAGGTGTTTTGGATGATTCATCTTTCAGAATGATTCCTTCTACTCCAAGTGTAGGTTCATCTTTGCGACTCATTGGTGAAAAATTTGCTCCAAGAGAAAAGCTTGATTTTTACATCGATAATAATAGAATTGATTCTTTTGTAACAGATGAAAATGGTAATTTTATACTAAGCATAAAAATTCCAGAAATCCAGCGAGCTGATAGAGCTGACTTTATAATAAAGGATCAGAATGGCAATCAAAAATCAATGAGTCTTAGAATCAAAGAATCTTCAAACAGAATTATGGCATCTCAAGATATTCCATTAACTGTAAATGCTGATTCCGTGTATCACAGAGGCGACGAAGAAACAATTACAGGAACTGCAAGCCCCGATAGCACAATCACTATATCAATTGCAGATTCAGATGGCACTATTTTAACAACTTTGACAGCAAAGACAGACAGTACAGGTAAGTATTCTATATCTCGTAAGGTTCCATTAGACAGTGAGTTTGGTGATTATATAGTTAGTATTTCTGATGGCAAAACCACTATATTTCATCCCTTTAGAATAGAGACAACACAAAAGATTATTCTTACACCAAGCAAGCAACCTTACGAGCCAGGAGAAATTATAATGCTTAATGGTACTGCGCTGGCCAATCAGGAGGTACTGATTACAATTGAGGATCCTGTAGGAATTGAAGTTTATGCGAAAATCTTTGTTGTAGGAGCTGATGGAAAAGTTGGTGTAGAATATAAGTTGGATAGTGCTGCAAGAGAGGGCACTTATGTAGTATTTGTAACGCAAGGAGCTGAACGTGAAACATTTCTTGTTGGCGTTGGCGAACTCCCAGAAGTTCAATTGTTAGTTACAATGAACGCATTAAACTACAAGACTACAGACCAAGCTATCATTAACATAATAGGACCACCATCATCCACCGTAAGTTTGCTTATAGTTGATCCATCTGATAAACAAAAACTCGCTGATACTATCACAATTGGTCCTGATGGTTATCAAGAGTATGCATTTAGCTTAAATGGATATTCTCCAGGAGTTTACACAGCAGTTCTTACAAGAGGAAATGCGCAAGTAGAAGAACGATTCTCAGTCGGTTTGGGTTCTGAATCTGGGCCTGTAACTATTAAGACTGTTTCTGACACGTATTTGCCTAGCGAGTCTATTCTAGTGCTAGGCAAATCTAAACCCAATGTCATAGTCACACTTACTTTGACAGACCCTAATGGTGTTAAAATAAGATCTGCTGATGTATTTACTGACACCAAAGGGGTCTTTACATCAAGCACGTTTAGGTTTCCTAGTGATGCCCAGCCAGGAGTTTGGAAGCTTGATGCATCAAGTGGCCTTAATCATGTAGTCAAAGAACTCACAGTATTAACACAATCAGCTCAAGGTCTTACGGTTCGTGTGGATAAAAGTCCTCCAACGTATAAGGCTGATGAGATTGTTACAATTAGTGGTACTGGAGCTGGCAAATCCCACAGTCTGGAGATAAAGATACTAGGGTCGGACCAAACTGAAATCAGTGAACTTAGCATAGTGTCAACAGGAGTTGGAGACTATAGCACCATATGGAAGATACCTACAAACTTGAGTCCTGGAACATATACGATAAAAGTATTAGATGCATCATTAACTGCAGAAACAATATTCAAGATACAATAAGTTAACAGGTCTCTAATTAGAAATACTTTTTACATCCACTTCTTGCCTAGCTTGTGTGAATCTTAAAGAAAAAATAATCGAATTTCCTAATTTCCCAAGCAAAGGAATTTTATTTCGAGACATAAGTCCTCTCTTAAAAGATCCAGAGACAATTTCTTTTATTGTAAATGAGTTTGCTAAACGTTACGACCCAAACGAGATAGATCTACTAGCAGGAATAGAGTCAAGAGGATTTCCGTTTGCTTGTGCATTGTCATTAAAGTACAAAAAAGGAATGATCATGATTCGTAAACAAGGAAAATTGCCCGGTAGAACAGAAAGAGTGTCATACAGCATAGAGTATGGTAACGCAACAATGGAAATTCAGAGTAACGCTGTAAAAACTGGGCAGAAGGTGCTCATCTGCGATGATCTGCTTGCAACTGGCGGAACTGCTAAAGCTGCGGCAACTCTGGTAGAGAAAATTGGTGGAAGGGTAGCGGGATTTGCGTTTATAGTAGAATTAACAGATCTCAAGGGTTCAGAAGTGATTAAAAATTACAGGTATGAATCACTGGTGAAGTACTAATGGAGCAGGCTGAAATTGGCATCTTTGGAGGAACCGGAATTTATGATTCTGGATTACTTTCAGAAAGCAAAGAAATTACAGCAGATACGCCATTTGGAAAGACTTCTGACTCCATAACAGTAGGAATTTTCAATGGCAAAAAGGTGGCCTTTATGCCAAGACATGGAAAAAAGCACACCATCCCACCCCATTTGATCAATTTCAGAGCAAACATCTGGGCCTTCAAAGAGATGGGCATAAAACGGATAATTGCCCCCTCTGCAGTTGGTAGTCTAAAAAAAGATCTAAAACCAGGCGACTTTGCATTACCTTCACAGTTTCTTGATTTTACAAAATCAAGAAAAACCTCTTTTTTTGAGGGGGACAAAGTAATTCACATATCAGTAGCCGATCCCTTTTGTCCAGAACTTCAAAATGCTGTGAATGAGGCTGCAAAAAAAATGCAGCTTAAGATTCATAAAGATTGTACCTATGTTTGCATAGAAGGTCCTAGATTTTCAACAAAAGCCGAATCCAAATTCTACAAAGAGGTAATAGGCGCAGATATAATTGGTATGACTCTCGTACCAGAATGCCAGCTTGCAAGGGAGGCTCAGATGTGTTATGTCTCAATTTCTATTGTAACAGATTATGATGTTTGGGCAGAAAAGCCAGTAACAGCAAAAGAGGTTATCGAGACTTTGACAAAAAACGTTGAAATAACAAAAAAAATGCTTTCAATTCTTCCTGATTTTATTCCACAAAAAAGAAGCTGTGACTGTGAAAAAGCGCTATCAGAAGCCCAGTTCTAACCGTCTGCAAAATACTCTTTTGTGATCCCTTCTGGTATAGTCATATCACCGCGAACAAGTTTTTGTTGTAAATCGTTTATAACATCGTCTACGTTGTAGCCCAATTTAACAAGCGCCTTTTGTGTAGTTTTTGATATTTTTGCGCCAATGTTATGCCCACCTATTCTTCCAAAAGCAATAGCGCTAAACCTAAAGGAATGTTCATCTATTGTAAAGGTGCCAGTAATTTTAGCAGCTATCTGGCTTCCATGAACATTGTTGATATGAACTTTTATGTTCATACAAAAAACCTAGATCTCAACTGCTTTATTAACAGAGTTTTCTATTAGAAAGTTCCAGTGTTTTTCGTCGTTTACTTTAAAGTCGTTTATCTTTAGCATGATAACCTTTTCACCTATACATTCATGCTGAATTTCATCATCTTTTTTAACCTTAACAAGTTTCCATTTTTCTTTGTGTTTTTTTAGATTACACACAAGAATGGACCATTTCTGATCTGAAGAGATTTTTGGCATTCCTACATAATCCACTATACTTTCAATGCCCAACTGCTTTTCCTCACAAAAATGTTTTTTACATACAACACAACGCCAAATATCGACTGAGCCAATTGTTCTTTTTTCATAGTTTATGTTTGTGACACCGAAGTAAACTATTTGGTGATTGCATGAGTCCTGATCTACTGTCATTGATCTTCAGCAGAAAATGGTTCTATTTAGTTCTTGCATCGTCATATGGTTTTTCTAAAACAATTGCGATATTGTCTACAAGAAGATTTTTTTTAAATTGAATATTTTCTCTTGTACACATTCGCCTGTACATGTTTACAACAGCAAACCTTGGATGCATGGATTCAAACTCTGATTTTGTTATGTCAATAAAGCCACCAAGATCTATAAGCTTTTTTGCATTCTCTAAAGCTTCGTCATTAGATATTTCTAATTTTTTTGCGATGTTGTCTGCAGTCATCTTTCCATTTTTTATAACCAAGACAAAAATTTTAGCTTGAATTGGTGAAAGCCTAAGCTCTGAGACAAGCTTTTCTTCAACAGTATCCAAGTTCACACTCATACCGCTGAGAAAATCTCTGGCATAATTAAAGATAGATGACCTAAATTTATAGTTGGAATTAAATATCAAGCCAGATCAGTTTATCTATGAAGCTAGTAGTTGGAATCACCGGAAGTTCAGGTATTCTCTACGGAATAAGAATGCTTGAGGTTCTCAAACAGTGTAATGTTGATACTCACCTTATTATGACAGAGTGGGCAAAAAAGTGTCTTACCTTAGAAACCGACTATGATTTCAAATATGTGAGATCTCTTGCAAATCATTATTCTGACGACTCCAACATGGCTGCAAGTGTTTCAAGTGGCACTCACAAAACAGACGGAATGATTGTTATTCCCTGCAGTATGAAGACACTATCAAGCATAGCAAACGGCTATGATGAAACTCTTGTGTCACGAGCAGCTGGTGTAACCCTAAAAGAATCAAGAAAACTAGTGCTGGTTCCACGAGAAACGCCTCTAACCAGCATAAACATAGAAAACATGTTAAAGTTGGCAAGAATTGGAGTGGTCATTCTTCCTGCCAATCCAGGCTTTTATAACAGACCAAAAAACATCGATGACATACTCAATCATATTATTGGAAAATGTCTTGACCAGTTTGACATAGAACATAAATTGTACAAGAGATGGGAAACTACTTAGCCAAAGATTTTTTTACAATTTTTAACACAAACCCCATCACAATAAAATGTACAACAAGTCCAGCAACTGCAGCTTCAATTACATTTTATAGTATAAGCCATGCTATAAAAAATGCTGCAAGAGAAGGTAGACTGATTATGACAGCAATAAGAGATCCTTTTGCAGCGTTCTTTTCTGGATCTCTTTTTTGGCATGTGTCATCGATGTCCAAATTGTTCACTAGGTGCACGTAAGGTATAAAAATCTGATACACCAAAAATCAAAGATCCTTTATATTTGGTCTAATGGTGGAATATGCAGAATAATTTGGCAAGCTACAAAAAGAGATATTCAAACGATAAATCGCTTGATTTTATCATACCTCTTATGGTTTTATTGTTTTTAGGTATAGTGTACATCATGTCATTAAGAGCTTCTCATGGATATGTTAGCTTTATTTTAATTGGTGTTGCTGCTACCATAATGATCTACTGGGTAAGAGTCCTAAAGAAGATGACAAAGGACACTCAGCCTCAATACACCACAAAAGAAAGTGATGCAAAGAATTGGGTATATGATCTCATAAAAGGTGAACAAGAGATAGTTTTTGTTGCGGAGGTTCCAGGACCAGAAGACCTGGTGAGCGTAAGACTAATCGATGGAATTTTGTATATACGTGGATCTGGTCGCTTTTCTAAAGAAGTGCCAATCGAGGTTACACCTGATATGGGAATTCATGATTTCAAGTATAGAAACGGCGTACTTACATTAAGAATAAAAAAGCTATAAACTCTTTGCCAATTCCAGTTTTTCTGGGAGGTACTTATCAGTTATGTTTGTTAAACCATATTTTGAAAAGGCCTCAAGCTCTGCTTTTCTTTTTAGTTTTAAGAAAACTTCGAGCTGCATTTTCCAGTTGCCTTCTTGGTAACGAGGATCCTTTTGTAGTTCGTATATTCTCTTAATGTCAGATTCAGTCATTGGAATTGTTGGAAGCTTGTATTTTTCAATATCTGTCGCCCAGACACCAAGCCATTTTGCGTCAGGAACTGTAAGCTCACGCAAGTGAGCTGCGTTTGCAGACCCAGACTTTATCACCATAGCAATGTGTTCACCATATACATCTCCGTCTGCTAGAATTACGACAGGTAACCCCAATTCTCCATTAAGCCTTCGTAGAAAATATCTTGTGGAGCGTGGTGCTTGGCCTGCTGTATCAACTATAATTGCCTTGAATTTTTTGTGAACCTGTTCTTATACAAATT
>CAYZOW010000017.1:20097-20332 GCA_964480245.1 uncultured Nitrosopumilaceae archaeon
GCTTGGTCCAATCAAGTACCCATCTGGATGATCTGAGAGATTCATCCTTTTTCCCTCATATCCGGGTACTGTATATTCTATGGTTAAATCACCAAAAACGCTGCTTCTTTCCTCAGGAAAGATGTGAAATTCTTCTCTTGCACTTGTCAGTATTGCTTCAAGGTCAACTATTATGTTATCTGACTCTGGTTGATCCTCAAAGTCCATGGCAAACGCCTGTGATGAATAGTAAATG
>CAYZOW010000017.1:20342-21531 GCA_964480245.1 uncultured Nitrosopumilaceae archaeon
TTTTCCCTCCCTTATGAGCTTGTTTGCAAAAAATGCTAGCCATGCTAGCTGTGTAAAAGAACGTAGTTGTGACATGTTTTTTGAGCTTCGCAATGCGCTTGCGTTTCCAAGTATGTATTGCCTTAGTTTTTTGTCATAGACTATGTTGCTTACAGATCTGCTTGGAATTGAGAACTGGGGAAACTTACCCTGATCAAGATCATTATACATAGTAAGACCATGATTTTGCAAAAGTGTCAGTACCTTTTCTTTTCTTAATTCTGCTGTTTTTGTGGCCTTAGATTTGCTGGTCTTCAATCTCACTTCCCTTCTTTATCAGTTGTGTATAATTTGGTTCCTTTTTCTTCCCAGAAAGTTCGGTAGAAAACTGTGCAATAAGTGGAACATATTTGGAGTAAAGGTTTGCTCTCTTTTTTGCCATGTCTGCCATTCCCTGTCTTGACATATGCACTGCCAACTTTCTTGCCAAATACTGCAACGCATTTTTAAGCTCACGTTCTAATTCAGGTCGATCTGCGACATTTTCTTTTCCTACTGTTTTGTATGGAATTCTGGTTGAGCAGATGTGTGACACTATAACAAGAGGTGTTTCTCCTTTAACCTTGTAACGAGTCCAATCTAATTCATTTACAACTTTTAGCACAACATCACTTCCTTCATCATAAAGTAGTGGAATCCTATTTGCAAAGCGGTATACTTGAATCCCTTTTGGTGGAATGTCTCCTCCATATGTAATTCCCATCTCAACGACAAATGGAAATCCAGAGTATGCAGAAGCACTACGTTGTATCACTGCGGCAAATTCTGGGTTGAAAAACTTCATTATGCCTTTTGATAATGGTTCTTCTCCAAGTGGCGCAAGACAGCTTGGATCTGGAGATAGAAACTCTTCAAATCTTTGAAGCGCATCACTTAATTTGACTAGTTCTTCATTTGTCATACCACCAATTCTTTTTTCTGGCTTGAATTTGGCAAATTCCGCAAACTTGTCTGCAGTTGTTGGACCTACTCTTTGGAACCTCTTTGTTAAAAAGGAATGCAGGGTATCACCCTGCACCGTATTTACAAGCTGTTTGTAGTATGGGCTTTCTGGATCTAGTTCAACCAGATGTGATTGTGATTCACCAAAATTCCAGTAGGTAAGTTTCTTGTTTGCAATGTCAAGATCATCAATACGAATTTTGCTTAG
>CAYZOW010000017.1:21541-23185 GCA_964480245.1 uncultured Nitrosopumilaceae archaeon
CAAAATCTAAAATTAGAAAGGACATCATTGCAATAACAGTTCTGACAGGTCGTGAAAGATTTGACCAGCGCTTTTCTGCTCTATCCAAGATTCCTTTTGGATTCAAATTTTTTTTCTGCAATCCAAGCTCACTTCTGACTTTTGTTATCATTTTGTTGTCTACTGTTGGAATCTGGTAATGTGTATCTACTATCATCCTTCGAATTGTCTCTACATCAATTCCATGTGGATGTGGTCTGATAATTGTGGGCGGGGGTGGCATTTCTTTGACAATTCTGGGATAATGAAACTTTTCTCCTGCAGGATCTTCAAATGTTATAGAAGCGTACGGTGTAATCAATGATGTTTGAGATACATAGTCTCGAATCTTTGTTCCTGCTTTAGAATAGTCTCCTTCCAACACAATGCTGACTGAAAGACCTATCTTTGATGACTCTTTTGTTGTGTGCTTTAGTATGATTGGTTTGTTCTTTTGTATATCAAGCAGCATAACAAACTCGTCTTGCATTTTTCCATCTGAGCTGCTTTTTACGGTAACAGGTTTGTTTGTGGTAATTTGTCCATAAAGTATCGCCATTGTTGCACCAAGCCCAAACATTCCTCTGGCCTGCTTTAGTCCAAACTTTGAACCGTAAAGGACTGTTCCAAATGCAAGTGGTACATGTTTTGATTCAATGCCAGGACCATTGTCTTTTACTGTAAGGATGTACTGCTTTGGATCTGGTTGTTCTTTTTCTACTGCTTTTATTGAAAGATGGATATCTGGTAAAATTCCCTTCTGGTCGCATGCATCCAATGCATTTTCAACAAATTCCCTGACAGAGGTGTAAAGTGATCTTGTTGGGTTGCTAAAACCAGCAAGGTCCCTGTTTCTGTAAAAGAACTCGCTTGGCGAGATCTGACTAAAAGTTTCCTTAGTCGAAGACATTTCCATCTTCCCAAAGCTGTAATCTTTTTAGTTTTTCTCGGCGTCTTGCCTCCTCTAATTCGTTATAAACTGCACCATGCATGCTACCACTTGATAGAGCAGCTATTGCATCAACGGCATGTCTTAGCTGATTTCCCTCACCAATTATTGCAACGGTGCGTCCATAAACTGAGATACTAGCACCGCTAAGTTCTTCGATGTTGTGCCTCACACTACCACCTTCTCCAATTATTCTTCCTTTTATCCTTTCAATATGAGATGGTGATTTACCAACAAATTCTCGCAAATCGATAACATGTAAGGTATTTTCTCCCTGCAAAAGACGCATAGCCTTTTCTGGAGAAAATCCTCGACCTATTGCCATTACGACTTCTACTGCCTTAAAGGGAAGCATGTCCTCTATGTTTCCCATATCTCTTATCATTATCTCTCCAGTCTCACTGTTTACCTCTATTTTGACATAACATACCTTTTCTATTTTGGACTTTACCTTTCCAGATTTACCTATTAGTGCACCGATCCTGTCAAGTGGTATAAGAATTGATTTTTCAAAACTCATTTTGTTATCCTCGCAAATATGTCAGATGGGTTTTCCACAGTCAAGCCTCTTTTAACAAAGAATCTAGTTATATTTTTAATATCTCTTTCAAGAAATTCTTTTGCATTTTTGTGTCTTATGTCAACAGCCGATCCTAGATCGAAAACAATCAAACCAT
>CAYZOW010000018.1:0-13969 GCA_964480245.1 uncultured Nitrosopumilaceae archaeon
TTCTTTCATCTTCTTTGGTTGCGCTGGAGCTGCTGCTGGTTCAGTACACAAACGGTCACCACACACGTTCTTGTGTCGTGTCTTTGAGATGTATGAACCTGAGCCCTTAGCTGCATCAGCTGCTTGCAACGACATTGCAATAACTGACATCACCAAAACTGATGACAGAAGTAGCGTTAGAACTAACTTCGAAGCCATAAGGCTGCTAGTTGTAAAGTGAATATAAAAGATTATCGTTATCTTCAGAGGTACAAGAAATTAGAATTTTTTATTTTTAATCTAATAATAACAATAATTAGCACACTGTGCAAAATTCTCACATGTACACATCATATGATAAGAGCTCACTTGCCAAAATAGTAACATTACTCAAGTCTCATGAAGATGAATATTTGTCAGGTGAAGACATAAGTGAATCATTAAAACTTAGTCGAGCTGTAGTATGGAAGCACGTCAAAAGACTTCAATCGCTAGACTACAAAATAGGTTCAAAACAAAAACTTGGTTACAGGCTGTTGAAAATAACTGATCTACTTTTGCCATGGGAAATAAGCGGTGGGCTTGAGACAAGACTGTTTGGTAAAAGAATTTATTATTTTGATACAATCGACTCGACACAAAACTTTGCTATTAAACTTGGATCAAAGCCGCAGGAAAACGGCTCTCTTGTGGTTGCTCATAAACAAACTCATGGGCGAGGCAGATTGAGTAGAAAATGGGTATCACCAAGCGGCGGAATATGGTTTTCCTTGGTCTTGCACCCAGAGTTTGAAATCTCAGCTGCCACACTATTTCCAATGGTTTCATCCCTTGCGCTTGCAATTTCAATAGAAAAGGTTCTAAAAGTAAAACCAAAGCTAAAGTGGCCAAATGATCTTACTCTTAATGGCAAAAAAGTTGCAGGCATACTAGTTGATGTATCAGTAGAATCTGGCAAGATAGATTACTTGGTAGTTGGAGTAGGAATTAATTTTAAAATAAATCCGCATGAGGTGGAAAAAGCAATTAAAGGCATTGAAAATTATTATGGTGTAGCCACACTTGTCAAAAAAAATGACAAAACACCCCCTATCAAGTTAGTACAAGTATTTCTTTACGAGCTTGAAAAACTGTATGAGATGGCATTACGTGGAAATTCGGAATATCTTATAAAAGAGTGGACAAAAAGATCTTCTAGTATTGGCAAGATGGTTACTGTTTTATCGCCAGCAGGAATGATAAGAGGCAAAGCGGTTAGAATAGACAAAGATGGGGCGCTTGTTGTATCAAGCAAAGGTAAAAGCCAGCGAATGCTTGTTGGTGATGTAATGTGAGGCTTTGTTGGGCCAACACTGACAATTTTGATGATGCTGATATTGTTATCCTAGGTATACCAGACGAGTCAAAGTCCCATGCGCTGCGAAAGGGTGCGTCTGAGGCACCAGATAAGATACGAAAAATAGCCTCAATTAGAGATACATATAACAGAGATGGAACAGTCTCACTTGGTTTTCCGTTTTCAGGATTAAAAAATAGGATATACGATTACGGAAACATCAAAAGAACTCAGGTCAGTGAAGTCATAGATAAAATAATTTCAAAATCAAAAATACCACTATCGATAGGCGGTGATCACTCCATATCTGCTGAAATAATAAAATCTATTTCAAAAAAATATGGCGCATTGTCGTTGGTTTATTTTGACGCCCATCCTGATTTTATCAGTTCAACAAGAAACTATTATGGCTCGGTTTTTTATGATGTGTTGCCATTTATAGATTTGAGGTCCAGTTTACAGATTGGAACCAGAACTCCAGAGCAAGAAGAAATTGACAATATAAAAAAATATGATCTTACTGTAATTACTCCCTTTGATATTGTAAAGAATGGAGTATCTGAAATTGAAAAATTGATGCTAAATAAAATTGGAAAAAATGTTTACGTTTCTTTTGACATGGATGCGATAGACCCAGCATATGCACCTGGTGTCTCTGTTCCTGTGCCAATTGGTTTACGCAATATTGAGGCAGTTTATCTACTAAAGTCACTTGCAAGTCGTGGAATTGTTGGAATGGACATTATGGAAATTTGCCCCGCTTATGATATTAAGGATAGAACATCACATTTGGCGTCAAGAATGATTGCAGAAGTAATATCACATATGATCTAATTAAAAAACAAGTTTTTGATATATACCATATATTTTTAACTAGGCCTTTTTGTCAATCTATCATGTTTTCACATTTTACTATTCAGGATGCTAACAAAGTGCTTCCTTCTGTAATTAAGAAATTCAATAACATAGTTAGTTTGAAAAACGAAGTTACTAGAATTCAAAGCGATGTGGAAACAAACCCCCGATACATGTCAAGCTTTAAAGATTATATGATAAAAAAGCAAGAACTTAACACCGCGATAACTAATTTTTACAAAGCTGTTGAAGACTTGGAAAGCACTGGAGTCATGATAAAAAGTATTGAGGAAGGCCTCCTGGACTTTCCATCCTTAAGATTCAATGAGGAAGTATTGCTTTGCTGGAAAGAGGGAGAAACTGAGATAAAATTCTGGCATGGAAAGGATGAAGGCTTTATGGGAAGAAAGCCCCTTAGCATAAGTGACGAGTCTCTAGTGTAATGCTATCTAGTTGGTTTAGAGTAATCAGAGTAAAATTTCTTCTTGCCTCAGTAATTGCAGTTTGCCTTGGCCTTGCCATAAGCTGGAGTCGAAACCAAACTATCGATATAGTAGATGCAAGTCTGACGTTTGCGGGGGTAATTGCTTTGCATACAAGTGTTGATCTTCTTAATGATTATTGGGATTTTAAACGCAGAATAGATACAGAGACAAAAAGGACTAAGTTTAGTGGCGGCACTGGTGTTTTACCTGAAGGACTACTGCAACCAGCTGAGGTATACAGAGCCGGTATGGCTTTTCTTATTCTGGGTGCAATAATAGGCGGATATTTTGTTTTTTTTAATGGCGTAACTATTGCCATCATACTTGCTTTTGCAATTATCTCGATTTACTTTTATTCGACAAAGATAGTTAATTCTGGACTAGGTGAGGTATTTGTTGCAATAAAGGGAACGATGATTGTTCTTGGCACGTATTTTGTTCAGACTTCACAAATTGTAATAGAACCAATCCTAGGTGGAGTGATCTTGGGAGTTTTATCTTCTATGGTGCTGTTTGTCAATTCGTTTCCTGATTTTGAGGCAGACAGAGCTAGTGGCAGAAAATCGCTAGTCATAATGCTTGGCAAAAAACGTGCCACTAGTGCTTTATGGATTTTCCCAATTGTTGCATATGGCATAATCATATCTGGAGTCATAACTCAGACTCTGCCAATTCTTTCTTTAATCACACTTCTTTCTATTCCACTACTCATGAAGTCTGGACTTGGCCTAAAACGAAGTTTTGATGACGTTGAAAAGCTTGTGCCTGTGATGGGTTCTTGTGTCTCATATGGTAGAATTACCGGTACTCTTTTGGTCCTGAGTTTTCTGTTAAGGTTATAACACATTACAATTAAATCAATCAGATTCAAAGTCAACATGTGATAACAGGTCATGCCACTACAGAGGGCACATCAAACTTTGCAAAAAAAAATCAAACCACCGGAAAAAATCATTTCAAGCAGTTTACTGGACTTGGCCTTTCATCTATAGGAATAGGGACATATCTTGGAAATGTAGATGATGCCACAGATGCTCTTGTAAAAGAGGCAGTCAAAAAATCAGTCTTTTCTGCAATAAATGTAATTGATACAGCAATAAATTATCGTTCCCAAAAAGCAGAGAGAGCTGTTGGAAGAGCGGTGCAAGAGATTGTAGAAGAGGGCAGGGTCAAAAGAGAGGAATTATTCATAAGCACAAAAAATGGCTATGTCACAAACGATGGCGATGTAAAAGAAGAGTTTTGGGAATACATCCACAATACACTAGTAAAACCAGGCATAATCAAGTCAAACGACATTTCATCTGGATATCATTGCATGACCATACCATATCTCCAAGATCAGCTCAATCGAAGTCTGACTAACTTAGGTTTTGATTGCATTGACCTCATGTATCTTCATAATGCCGCAGAAGGCCAGCTGCAAGACATCTCAAAAGAAGAGTTCATGAAGAATCTAAAAGAAGTTTTTGAATTTTATGAAAAACAGAGAAAACAAGGCACGATAAGATACTATGGTATGGCAACATGGGATTGCTTTAGAGTACCAAAGGAACATCCACAGCACCTTTTACTTGCAGATGTGTTAAGACTTGCAAAAGAAGTCGGAGGCAACGAACATGGATTTAAATTTGTTCAACTGCCTTACAACATGTATCTTGATCAAGCTTTAGTTTTAAAAAATCAGACTATGAATGGAACTGAAACTACAATATTAGAAGCAGCCATAAATTTCGAAGTTGGAATTTTTGCAAGTGTTCCTCTTATGCAAGCAAAGCTTCTTGGACCAAATGTAATACCTGAGTTTGGCGGATTAAAATCTTCACATCGTGCATTACAATTTGTTAGATCCACTCCTGGAATAATTGCACCTCTTGTTGGACATAAGACAAGTTCTCATGTTAATGAAAATCTAGAATTAACTAAAATTCCACCATTATCTGATTCTGAATTTTCTCAACTTCTAAAAACTTTAACATCATAAATGTAAAGAATAAATAGAAACTCAATTGTTGTTATCTATGCCAGTGGATCCCGTTTGTGGAATTGAGCTTGATGAAAGTTTAGCTCTTGTCCATGAATACAAAGGAAAAAAGTATTACTTTTGTTGTCATGGCTGCAAACGAATTTTTGTTAAAAAACCAAACAAGTGGAAAAAATACTAGATTGGAAAGCTGCCGCACATACGACAAAAGTGTGAATCTGGTTCCTTATCTGCTTGACACACAGGACATCTTGATTTGGATGAGCCCAGATAGGCTGGAGGTTCGTGATACTTTCTGTACAGTTCATAATAGCACAATGATTCTTTGGTTCCCAACCGTACCTTTTCTTTCTCAAGATACATCTCCACTTTATTCTTAAACGCAGAATCCGCAATCACGTTATCAAAAAAATAAGTAAGTCCACTTGTTCCTGAGCCGTCCTGCATTGGTGATTTTGTCCTCCAGGTTATCGATTCTGGTAGCCTCTTTTCGAATGCCTTACGCAGGATCCATTTTCCGTGTTTTGTACCATTTTCTTCGTGTACTTTGAGATCTGCTGGAATTGATTTTGCATACTCTGCTACCTTTTCGTTAAGAAACGGCGATTCTACAGCAACGCCAAGGGATTTACCAAGATGTTGTGTTGGAAAGTGCATTATCTTCCATATTCGTTCCAAATCTTTTTGTAGCTCTGAGCCTTCCTTCCTTAGAAAAAAACTATAGCCTGCAAATAGTTCATCAGCCCCATCACCTGTAATTATACTCTTACAGCCTTTTTCCTTAGCGGTTTTCATTGTAATATACATTACAATAGAATTTCGTATTTCAATAGGGTTGAAAACTTTCAGAATCTTAATCGTATCTTCAACTGCATTTGTCAGATCAATGATTGATGCATTGTTTACGTCTAACTGCAGCCCAATTTGTTTTGCGACTAGTTGAGAATACATGAGATCAGTTGATGGGAAATCTTCTGTTATAGTAACAATTGATCTGATCTTTTTGTTATTCAGACAGAATGCTAAAATTGAGCTATCAAGACCACCTGATAGCGCAATGCAATCAGATTTGCAGTCTGACACCACATCTACTACAAGTTTCTCCAGTTTTGAACAAATTTCTTGCAACACAAAGATTTGGTGTTCTCAATAAAATAAGTTATCTTGATGAATAAGATTACCTTTAAATATTTTAGATGGTCTTTTTCGTTATGCTACTTCCTACAGAGATTGAGACAAAGGCATTGATACCAGCGCTGCGTGCCATACTAGCAAAAAAGCTAATCGAAGAACATAGCATACGTGAGGAGGAAGTCTCAAAGTTGCTAGGCGTCACACAAGCTGCCATAAGCAATTACATCAGAGGCACTCGTGGCGACCCTACTTTGATGTCCAAACTTCTTGCTGTAAAAGAAGTATCAGAGATGGTTAATGACATATGTAGCAACCTGGCATCTAATATGGCATACACCCCAGCAAGTCTTTCAAAGTTCATTGGGTTGTGTAACTACATCAAATCAAGCCTCTTGATATGTGACATACACCACAATCTAGAGTTAAATATTGACGAGGCAGTATGCAAAGAATGTGAAAATATGCTTCTAAAGGGACCGGGAAGCTCGTTTTAGTTTGTTTTTTTAGCAATAATTATTTGAATGGTTGAAACTAGAGTCGTGCCGTATTTGCCGTTTGAGTTTTCACTATCCGCCGTTATGTCAACAATGTGTGAATTACCTTTCATCATTTTTTCTGTTAGTACGTTTGCCACAGCCACTGCGGTAGGAATTGAATCGCCTCTAGCTTTTAGTGTTACTTGCCCATAGCTTCCAATGTTAGTTAATACATCAATGGCACACTCCATAATTGGCTGTTGCTGTATTATCATTACTTTTTCATTATTTGAAAATGAGCTGTTATCAGCAAGTTGAGGCCTGCTTTCCATTTCACTCAAAGTGCTCAATCACATCAACAAAAATTTTGCATTCTATTAAGTCTTATCGATGATTTGTCCACTAGGCAAAAAGATCGATCGGTATGTTCTGGAAATCGCCGTTTGGTAGCATTCTTCTTATCGTAATAGGAATAATGCGTTTTTCAAGTTCTGCGAATGCAAGATCAAGGGAGGTTGCAACTCCTTTTGGAATTGGAATGAATGGTGGAGCTCCTAAGGACAACTGTAATGCTCTTGCGCCCAATATTCTTGCCTTTTCAAATCGTGTCAGAGTGGGCGGACCTATGTGTATTTTGCCTTTGCTTGTACTCTCATATTCAACTGGTACATGAACAGGATCCATCTCAATTACTTCTCTCTCATCTATTATTTTCTGTAATCTTTCCTGTTCGGCAATCTCTTCTGGAGAAAGATCGCCCTTTTTTGCCTTCTTTTCTTTCTTTTCTGGCTTTACTTCTTCAGCTTCTTCGACCGCTGTAGTTTCTCTAACAGGTTCTTCCAAAACAGGTGCTTCTGGCTCTTCTGGAACTCCTTCAGTGTCTAAATTAATCTCTTCAGGTTCGTCAGACATCGCATGATGTTTGAATAAACGTTATATAATTCATAATCCCCCTCTTCAAAAATGAGTGCTGGATCTGTTTCTAAGATAGAGATAGTTGTAGAAATAAAGGGCAAATCTCAATTAAGATGCGAGCTAAAACGCCATCTTGCTCCAGTCACTGTAGGAACAATAGTTAGATCGTTACCACTTGAAGGCAATGCACACATGATGAACACCAGCTTTGTTTACATAGAAACCAAGATAAACGTCGGAGGAGAAAGGCAGAGAAAAGAGTTCAAAAAAGGCGAAATAGCTTTTATGACAGCAAATGGATCTATCTGTTTTTTTCTAAATGATACCGAGTCTCCAAAGACATTGAGCCCAATAGGAAAGATAACATCTAACGTCGAGGCACTAAATGATCTGAAATCTGGTGACGTATTTTTGATAACTCAAGCTGGCTGATAGATATGATGCCCACTGTATCCGCCTATTCTCTTTATTGATCCATTTTGCAATAGCTTATGTAAAAGGGCATTTGCAGTAGAAACCTTTACGCCTGTTTGTCTTGACACTTCCTGAACGGTAAAAACTTTGGAGTTCTTGATAAAACTCATGGCCTTAGATTCATCTATTATTACAGAAATTGATGATTTTGACTTCTGTTCTTTCTTTTCGCCTTTCTTTGAAGAGCCTTCTTTTTTTGCTGCTTCGGCTTGCTGAGCCTTTTCTGCCTGTGCAGGAGATTTTTTATTAGATCCACCCATGAGTGGCTTTTCATAAAGTCCTATTTATAAACGAACAAAGATTCACACAAAATCCTAAATATTTGCTGAACTCGGTTTTATCGTGGGGCTTGACGTAATCGAAGAAAAAAATCTCAACGATGTCATAGCGTATGCGCTTGACTATCCTAATGTGGTTTTAGTAGAGGCACGAGCTCTTGTACCTGATACTGCAACGCTTTACAATTTTTCATATGGGCTTTATGTTGGATACATATCAGGGGTTTTCTTTGATGGTTTTTTGAGACGAAATAAAAGGTTTCTAAACGATGATGAGATGTCAGACTTTCACGCCATACTTTTTAAGAGATCACCTGAGATCTGGCTTAAGATAAAGGCTCATCTAGACAAGAAATAACTCAAGCTTTTATTCCAGAATTAGTAAGAGGCGTTCAGATGAAATTTTCTCTTATAGCAGAAACCCTAAAGATAATGGAAGGCACCACAAAACGACTAGAACTTACACAACATCTTGTAGATCTATTCAAGATTACTCCTCCAGAAATTATTTCAAATGTGGTCTATCTCTTACAGGGAAAGATCAGACCTGATCATGAAGGAGTTGAGATGGGCGTTGCCGAAAAAATAGCAATAAAAGCAATTTCCAAGTCTGCAGGCATTCCAGTCAAAAAAATAGAACGTGAATATGACGAAGGCGGAGATTTGGGACAAGCTGCTTCAAGAATTTTAGAGCAAAAGAAGCAGACTACGTTTCTGAATGAACCAATTACTGTAGAGCGGGTCTATGATACACTATACAAAATTGCAGAGCTGAAAGGAGCACGCTCTCAAGATATGAAGATGAAATACATTTCTAGCCTCTTAAACGATGCAAGTCCGATAGAGGCCGGATTTATTCTCAAAATAATTACCAGTTCTCTTCGTTTGGGCATAGCAGACTATACACTAATGGATTCTCTTGCCATCGCCTTTACTGGCTCGAAAGAAAACAGGGGGGTGCTAGAACACGCATATAATGTATCAAGTGATTTGGGACGAGTAGCAGCTGTGCTAGCAAAGGATGGAATTGATGCAATAAAAAATTTCCAAGTATCGGTCTTTAGTCCTGTCAGACCAATGCTTGCAGAGCGAGTCAAGACTGCAGATGAGGCACGTGAAAAGATGGGACCGGAGTTTGCAGCAGAATACAAGCTTGATGGCGAGCGAGTTCAGCTTCACCTTCAAGAAGAAAAAGTTGTACTATATTCAAGAAGTCTGGAAAATATTACAAGCTATTATCCTGACATTGTAGAAAAAATTACCAAGTCAATAAATTCACATGAAGCTATACTTGAGGCAGAAGCTGTTGCCATCAATGAAGATTCAGGAGAATATCTTGCCTTTCAGGAACTTATGCACCGAAGACGAAAATACAAAGTTGCAAAAGCAGTCTTGCAATATCCAATTACTGTGAATTTTTTTGATGTCATGTTTGTAGATGATAAAAGCTGTCTTGATTTACCGTATAAAGAACGTAGAAAGCTGCTTGAAAAAATAGTAAAAGAGGATTCGTTTGCAAAACTCATGCCAAAAACTATTGTCAAAACCAATAATGAAATTGAAGACGCTCTGGAAAACGCCATTAATGCTGGCTGTGAAGGTCTTATGTTAAAACAACTTGACTCGCCTTACAGAGCAGGTGCCAGGGGAAGTAACTGGCTTAAACTCAAGCGCGAGTACAGAAATGAGCTTGGTGATAGTTTAGATCTTATAGTCATAGGAGCATTTTTTGGTCGAGGTAGAAGAACAGGTAGGTATGGAGCTTTATTACTTGCAACTTATGACGACAAGACTGATACCTTTCCTAGCATATGCAAAGTTGGTACTGGATTTACAGATGAAAGTCTTGATCAGTTCTATCAAATACTTTCCAACAAGATAACACTCAAGAAAAATCCCAGAATAAACAGCGGGCTAGAGGCAGAAGTTTGGTTTGAACCTGAAGTTGTAATTGAGGTGATAGCTTCAGAAATAACTCTTAGCCCAATACACAAAACTGCCATGGATGTGATTAGAAAGGGAAGCGGCCTTGCACTTCGCTTTCCTAAATTCACTGGAAGAATACGATTTGAAAAAACTCCGGAAAATGCCACCACTGATCAAGAGATAATTTCGTTGTACAATGGCCAAAAAAGAGTGGTTCAGGAAGAAAAACAGAACTACATTTAAAATCATGAGATACTCTTCTTCTTGCCTTACTAGTTTGCCAACAAGTAAGGATTATTAGACTCTACCGATATCTTAAAGCCTGACATGTACAGTGGGGAACTAGAGGTACAGGCTAAAAGAAAAGCGCTTGCAGTTTTACAAGATGAAATAAACAGGATACTAAACTCTGTAAGAGACCTTGCGATACTACCTTCTCTTATTATAAAGGCAGACAAATCTGAGATAAAATCCTCACTTGAAAGAATAGGCAACACGGAAGACGAAGTTGAAGCTCTACGCAGAAAGATAACAAGAGAGATTGCAGATCTTGGTGGCCTTATGATGAATAGGGAGAATCTACTACACACGGCCTACACCATGGATGAGATTGCAGGATATATCACCGGCATTGCCTTTAAGATTTCAAACATTAAGGCAGCCACTCTAAAAAAAGGAAAATTAGACAAAGATCTTTCAGATCTGATTGAACTTTCGGTTGATCAAATTTACAAACTAAATGAGGTTGTACGTGCTCTTAACGGCAATCCAACTGCAGCGATAGACTTAGCACATGAAGCCCAAAGTATTGAGCGTAACGTCGATGAAAAGTACCGTGAGTTGACACTCAAGGTTCTAGATGAGATTACAAATACAAAGGAACTTTTGCTTCTCAAAGATGTTGTGGAAGGAGTGGAAGAAATGTCGGACAAGTGTCTTGAAGTTTCTGACTCTTTCATAGTATTAGCATTAAGTTTATAGTCTAAAATTCTTGAGGGGAATAATTACATCCCATCTGCCATCTTCGTTGTATAGTCTATAAGGTTAATTACTGGCATTCAAGTGAAAATAATCCTAAATTGAAAGGCGAATTAATCGAGAACCGAATTGTCATTTGGAATATAGATAATTCACGTTCTCTTTTCATGCAAGGTTATTATGGTAAACCTATAGGTATTACAAAACCAAAGCCAGATGAGATAAACGTACCTCTTATTTTGGATTTGATAGAAGGATATTATCTAGTACAGAAATCAAAGATCAAAGTATACAGAACAAAAAAGCAAATCTCAGAAAATGAAATGCTGACAATATGCAGGCATGAATATCATAACTTTGACAAAAAATATCTAGTCTACAAAGATTTTCGAGACAAAGGTTACATAGTCAATCCAGGAATCAAGTTTGGTTGTGACTTTGCTGTGTATCAAAAAGGTCCTGGCATTGATCACGCACCATATCTAGTACAAGTTTACAATACAAGTGACACCATAACTGCAACAAGCGTAGTGCTGGCTGGGAGACTAGCGACTACAGTTAGAAAGCAGTTCATTTTAGCAATACCACGTGGAAAAGACAAAGTAGATTGTTTAGCTTTAGATTGGTGGCGTGCTTAGAGGGTATTTTTAATGTGGGATGCAATCCTGTCATAAATAGCAAACAGTTCTTTTGAGATACTAAATTCGTTACTGTTTTTCCATTTACCATATATTCTAACACCATCTTTTGTTGGATCAATCCAAATGCGGGTATCCTTAAGAGGCTGCTTTAAAATCATACTTGTTAGTTCATGATCATTGTTTAGGGTTTCTGCAATTTTTCCTCCACTCCACTGTACTCCAATTAGTTTTTTTGAACCAAAGTGACCTTTTGTGGACAGTTTTGTCTCTGCTACAAACTCGCTGTCGTTTTTACCCGTATTACCTCGGACTATAAAATGAGTCTGAAAACGGTCTTGTGCACCCCATGGTAGTGGATTTGGATCTTGCATTTCTATCCCTTTTGTATTATCTGCACAACATCAATGTTAGTGCCTTTTAGCTCAACACATCCCTTGTTTGTAATCATTCGGGGAGTCTGGGCAAAATATTTACTATAATAGTCACCCTTTTCAACCTCGTCAGTGGCAATCTCTTTTGCCTGTGCTTGTATTCCAATTTTTTCTAAAAGTTCACAAAATTGCTCAGGCATTGTTTTTGGCACAAATGTCTCTTGTTCTGTATCATGCATGTATGAAGGTGAATTTCTCCCTCAAATAAATATTAGTCTTACAAAAATCTCTCAGTAGGAGCAATCGGAATAAATAATCGAAAAATATAGCCATTTTCGTTCAATGCTAAAGTTTCAAGACAAAATTGCGGTTATCACTGGTAGTGGTACTGGCATCGGCAAAGCTATAGCCACTAAATTCGTTGAAAATGGAGCAAGTGTTGTCATTCTTGGAAGACGAAGAGAACCGCTTGAAGAAACAGCAAAAAGTTTACAGGAAATAATTAACAAAGTAAAAAGTAATGCATTTGTCAAAATTTTTGCCGGTGTTGATGTGAGTGATGAAGATGGCATATCACGTATGTTTGATGAGCTGAAAAAATCAGTTGGCACAGTTGACATTGTAGTTAACAACGCGGGCGTTTCAGGACCTGTAACCTGCTTTGCAAACTCTCCGATGTCGGAATTCAAAAGCACGGTTGCAATACATCTTACAGGAACTTTTTGGACTTCAGTTCAAGCTCTAAAGACAATGAAATCTGGTTCTAAGATCATAACCATATCGACTTTCTTTACTGAAGAACGCCCTCTAGAACAAAGACCTTACAGATTTAGGAGTCCGTATACCGCATCGCAGGGAGCAAAAAATAGACTTGCTGAGGCAATGTCGTGGGAACTTACAGAAAAGGGAATTATATCAATTGCAACAAATCCCGGCCCTGTTCATTCTGATAGAATTTACAAGACTGTATACCCAAAGGCAGCCGCGGAATTTATGAGAGTAAGTGGTTTTGAGAACCTAACTCCTCAAGAGGTAGAAGAGGTCAACAATGACATATTACCCTTGATGGGCGAAGAAGAAAAAACAGTAAAAGAGGGAATTAAAAATGCGACAGCAAAACTAGCAAAAGTAAGGGGAGTTACCTCTGACTCTGAGATACAAAAGCTTAACACAACAATATCGTCATTACTTTCCAAGATTCAGCAAATAGCAGAAAAAATACAACTTAACACAAGCAAGATGATAGCAGACGAGCAGTTTTTGTCACAGGCCCAAGTAGCAGAAACTGTTCTAGCTCTTTGTGATGATGAAATTTCAAAGATCCTAAATGGTAAGGTCATACCTGGAGATAGAGTGTTTTATCCAGTAAAACCACACATCTCATCTTCCATACCAGAGTCTTCTGCAAATTTTAATTCAAAAGTAGTATTGCTTACTTTAGATGCAGTAGAAAGCTCTGATATTACAAGAGCTGAATTTATTGCACAAAGTATTGAAAAGAATGGTGGAAAAGTAGTGTTTTTGATTTCAAAAAACAACACAAAACAAACTCAGGAACAATTAGGAAAATTTCATTCACATGTAATTGACTTGTCAAACCAAGACGAAGTAAAAAAACTGTTCAAGACTGCTTCAGAAAAGATAGGTGCAATTTCTATGGTGATTCATGTTGCAGGAAAAGTTCCCGCTTTTTCGAAAATAATAGAAGTGTCAAGATCACAGTGGGATGCACTGGTTGATAAATTCATAAACATACCAGCCATTGTAGCACAAGAATGTTTTAGTGTGTTTGTACCAGGCGGTTCTAAGAATCCACCACTTTTCATAGGTAAATCAGGCACTATGGTCATTATAGGCCCAGATTTGCCTTCTGGCTCAAAGATATCAGGTTCAGATAGAGCAAAAGTCGATGTATTTAGAGGAGCCCTTCGGCCATTTACCACAACCGTCAATCAAGAGCTAAGTGATGTTCTTAAATCTAATTTGAGAGTGTTTCTAGTTTTACCAGGAAGTATTGATGGAACAGAACCAAGCAATGAAAGAATTTTCAATGCGATAAAATATTTTGCATCAGGTAAAGCCAACTCAAACTCCGAGGTCATTTTCTATCCTGACGAAACAAGATCCTAATGAAGAA
>CAYZOW010000018.1:14069-22113 GCA_964480245.1 uncultured Nitrosopumilaceae archaeon
GGACCCTCTAGCGAATCGATGAAGAGCTTGATTGCAGCAGCAACCATTACCGCTGAGACAAGAATTCTGAGTTTTTTTTCTTCTATTTCAAGTGAAAGTCTACTTCCTACCAGACCACCAACAAATGCACCCCCTGCAAGCAAAAGTGCCTGGTAAAAATCAGGATGGCCAAGAAACGCGTGTGCAATCATACCAGATGCCGAAGCAAATAACAAAATAAATTGCGAGGTGGGAGCGGCAAGTTTCATTGAAAGGCCAATAGCAATTACCATCAATGGAACAAACACTATACCGCCGCCAATTCCAAACAAACTTGATATTATTCCAGCAAAGAAACTTGCCGCAACTGCTAATACCATAATTTGCTTTGAAAGATTATACTCTTTTGATTCCATCTTTCTTTTTGAGAAAATGTAAACGCTTGAGATGATAAGTACAATTCCAAAGAGCATCTTAAAGACTGAGGAAGTTATATCAACTGATATAAATGCGCCAAGTATTGTACCTGGAATCGAAAGTAGGCCAAGCTTGAGTCCAAGTGAATATTCTATACGCTTTTGTTTTGTGTAAGATATTGTTGATGCTATAGCGTTGCTAAAAGCTGCAAAAAGACTGTTGCTTGCAGCAAGCTGTGGAGAAAATCCAAGAAATGTCAATACCGGTACAACTACAATACCACCCCCAAGTCCTATCATGGACCCAAGAATCCCGGCCACAAATCCAAGCAACAACAGCCACAAATCTTCAAACAATGTTTAAGCACCAAGCGTAATGGTTACGGATTAAGGATTACGTCAACCTTAATGAACCTGTCAATATTGTAAAACCTTCACTAAATTATCGTGCGATTAGAAGCTCCCAAAGATAACCATCCTTGTTGGTTGTAAGTTCGATTTGGAGATGCTTTGATGCAAGAGGAAGTGCTTTTGAGGCACTGTGTGGTTTGTCTCCACTAGTATGAAAGTCACGTAGTGCTTTAATCCAGTCTCCAACAGTGTCATATCCACCTGGTTTAACTTCCTCCCAGCATGTACATACAAGTTCGTCTATCACCGAACCAAAAATGGTCTTGATCTGTTCTACCTGGCTTATCATTGGATCAGATTGTAGTAATACTACAACTAGTTTTGGTGCATCTGGCGAGCCAACCATATGCAGGTTCCCAAGAAAGCTCTTGTTTCCATCACGAAGTTCTGCAGATGCACAATATTCTACAAGCTTTTGCATTTCTGGTTTAGCAAAAAAGTTACGGCATATTTCCGCATTCTTGTAATCCTTAAACCTAAGATCAAGTGACATGACTATACCGTTTGATTTTAAATTCTCTCCAATATTTTTGAATGCTTCATCGTATGTGAAATCTAATGCAAGTGAGTCTGCTTTTGGTGTATTTTGCATGCTAGTTATTAAATAAATAACAGCTATTACAACAAGTGCAACACCTACACTAACTCCAATGTAGATAGATTGCTTCTTCCTCATAACGTTTGAGATTTTGTAATCTCTAATAAAGCAATATCATAATATGGTACAAAAACTTGTTAATCTTAATTAATAGCATACGAGTTTGTTGACTAATGCGCATAATATTATGTGGGTTTGGAGTTGTAGGTCAGAATTTTGCCAAGCTGTTGCTATCAAGATCAGAAGATCTTTATGTACTTCATGGTCTCAAACCTAGAATAGTAGGTGTATTTGACAGTAAAGGCGTAGCAACATCATCTGCAGGCCTTGATCTAAACAGATTGCTTGAGGTAAAAAAAAGATATGGTAGTATTCGAAGATACCACAATAAAGAAAAGAATGCAAATGGTGCGGATATGATCAGTGGCATGGAAGCTGAGGTCCTAATAGAAACAACCCCAAGCAACTACAAGGACGCAGAACCTGGAATGTCACATATAGTAAATGCAATGAAAAATGGATTGCATATCATCACGGTCAACAAAGGACCACTTGCACTGGCCTTTCCTTCTTTAATGGAGCTTGCAACATACAACCAAGTATTGCTAAGGTTTAGTGGAACTGTTGGAGGTGGCACACCAATTTTGGATTATGCAAAAAACAGCCTACGTGGAGAAAGAATTGTTTCTTTTCAGGGAATTCTGAATGGTACCACAAATTACATCCTGACTAACATGGCAAATGGCATGAACTTCAAAGCTGCGCTTGCGGATGCAAAGAAAAAGGGCTTTGTCGAGGCAAATGCATCTTTGGATATAGATGGATTTGATGCAGCAGCAAAGCTGGTCATACTTGCAAACTGGATAATGGATATGAAGGTAACAATAAAGGACATTGAACGAAAGGGCATCAGCAAGGTAACACCATCAGACATCAAAAAGGCCGCTGCTAGAAAATGCGCTGTAAAGCTAATTGCATCATGCAATAGAGAGCTTGTTGTTGCACCAAAAGAGATCCCCCTTGATGATCCGCTGTGTGTGAATGGCACGCTAAACGCTATCACCTTTAATTCTGAACACTCTGGTCAACAGACGATAATTGGTCGTGGAGCTGGAGGTATAGAAACAGCCAGCTCCATACTACGAGATCTCTTGGACATAAAACAGGAAATGTCTAGACGTTGAAATCCAATCCACTATCAAAAAGTGAAACTGCAAAAACATTGGAACAAATTTCTGAACAATGGAAAATAGATTTACCCAAGACCAAGATGCTTATGGTTCATGAGATTGAAAACAATGCCAGTCTAATAGTTGGGGATGGTTTGGCCGTAATAAAATTCGGTGAACTATATCTGCCCTTTTTATCTGAAACTTCGCTACTAGAAAGATTCCCAAAAGTTGTTGTTGACATGGGTGCTGTAAAGTTTGTTTGTAACGGTGCAAATGTTATGAGGCCTGGGATCAGAAGTTATTCAAAGTTTGAAAAAGATCAGTTAATTTGTGTTGTAGAAGAGTCTCGTAACAAATTTCTAGCAGTTGGAAGGTCACTTGTGTCTAGCGAAGAAATACCCGCAATGACAAAGGGAGAGGTAATTAAAAATCTGCATCATGTTTCAGACAGGTTCTGGGAATCTGCAAAAGAGATAAAGAGGTAGCTACAATTTCGAAATTAATCTTAATTTGGTGCTTAATGTGATTATAGCTGCTACTGCTATCACAAGGACCAACGATGCTATTGACCCAAATTCAGGAACGGCATAAAAGTCTACAACCTCGCCGTTTGGTCCAGTCCAGCTTGCTCTATCCTTAGGCAATCCAATGCCCATAATCGTAACTTCAACATCTACGGGCGCATCAGAAGACAATGGTCTAGTCCAGTGTTCAGAGGTACCGGTATCGCTGTGTTGCGCATTTAGAACCAAAACATCCTGGGCATCCTGTGTAACTTTTAGATCATAGTTTACATGTTCGAGCGCTTTTTCAGCTGCATTTCTGAAAATTACATCCATTCCCATATATTTTCCAGCTTTCGCATCGGTGGTCTTGATGGTAACTAGTACTGAACCATCAGCTGATGCCTTCATCATTGAGTTTGACTTTTGCTCAGGAATTCCAACAGGTTTCACGTCTATTTTTCCTGACTCTGCCTCCTCTTGACTTTCTTGAATTTCTAATTCTACATAGTATTTGCTTCGCTCTACAAGTTTTTGTATTCTATCGTTACCAAGATATTCCCATAATTGGTCTTCATACAAATTTGCACAAACTCTTGCCTCAATGCTATAGTGATAATTTTCTAAGAACCATTTCAGGCCAGCTGCCTCATATTGTGGGAAAACGTCTTCGCACCATTCGATATCATTTTCTGTTAAGGCGCCATCACGTACTGCGGCATTAGTTGGATAGATGCAAAACATCATAGTACTGATCAACAAAATAGAAGATATTACAGATTTTCTCAACGTTAGTAAAAATATCAAGCACAAGTTTAAGTTTACCTAAAAACGCGATTTATGTTGTTCAAGTCGAAGTTTTTTCAGTGAATTCTCTGCATCCAGTTTTGTCCACTACAAGCACGTCAATGCCGTCTCCACTTGCAGAATCACGCATTATGGCAGAGCGTATGGATTTTACTGCCAATGCAACAGCTTCTTTTTCCTTCATCCCTGGTTTATACTCCTGATCTAATACTCCAAGGGCCATCTCTGCTCCGGTTCCTACTGCAGCATAGTCATCTGGAAGTACAGAACCGAGTGGATCAAGAGTATAGACTGCAGGTACGCCATCAACTCCACCTACAATAACTTGTGTAAGTAACGGATAGTATCTTCGTTCATACATTAAAGAAGACATCATTTTTGCTACCGAGTTTGGTGGAATTTCGCGCTTTAGCTCCATTTTTCGAATCTTAGTAAGTGCTCGCATCTGCATTGCCAGAACTTGCATGTCTGCTACAAGACCAGCACATGTAGCACCAACATAGTCTGTTATTTTGAATGTCTTTTTTGTGGTCTTGCTTACAAGGAAGTTTCCGTATGCTATTCTTCTTTCACTTGCCATAACCACACCATCGTCGTATGTTATACCAACTGCAGTGGCACCAGGCATGTATACATAGGCCATAAAACCACTTCAAAACGAGGACAATAAAGTTCTTTCTATGATGTAGCGAATTTATCCATTATTAGGCACATACACTTTGTAGTTTTCTTTAGTAGATCGATTCTTGCAAATTCATTTGGTGAATGGATCCTAGAAAATATGTATGTGCTCCCAATAGAGATACAAGGTGCGCGCAAGACCTTTACAAAAGAATGCATGGGTCCTGTGCCAGCAGATGAGACACTTACTATAGATTTTCCAAATGATTCATTTGCAGCTTCTTTTACTGTTGAAACAAATGGATCTGAGATCTTTGTTTTTGATGCTGCCTCGCCATGAATCATTTTTATTTTTATATCACTAAATCCGTGTTTTCGAAGATGCTGTTTTAATCTAGATAGTTGCTTTTGTGGTTCCATTCTTGGTACAAGCCGAAAATCTAACTTCGCGAGAGCTTTTGCTGGAAGAACAGTCTTTGCACCAGGGCCAGTGTATCCAGAGATAAAGCCTGCAATATTACATGTTGGTCCTCCTACCATAGCTTTTTTGATCTGTTTTCCCTTTTTGTTTGCAACAAACTCTTTGATTCCATATTCTTTTTTGAATCTGCTTTCATCAAAGGGCTCAGATTTTATCAGTACAAGTTCTTCTTTTGTAAATGGTATCACTTCTTTGTACCAGTCTTTAACCAGTATCATTCCATTAGAATCACGAAGGGTCTTAAGCGCCTCTAATAGTCTCCATGCAGGATTTTTAATAATAACTGCAAGGCTAGAATGGGCGTCACGCACGGACTCAATTGCCGAAAGCTCGACGTAAAGTAGCCCTTTCATACCAAGGCTGATTATTGGCCTGTTTTTTTCATCCACATAACCAAACTCCCAGATCACTCCATCACATTCAAGTTTGTTTTTGTATTTTTGTAGGTATTTTTCAACATGCATGCTCCCAATTTCTTCTTCACCTTCAACAAGAAATTTCACGTTGCAGGGCACATCGCCGTGAGTCTTCAAATAAGACTCAACTGCCTTTATTCTAGTGATCAATTCTCCTTTATCATCGGCAGCACCTCGTCCAAAAATTTTGTTTCCTTTTCTTTTTCCACTAAATGGTTTGTCAGTCCATAGCTCAAATGGCTCTGCGGGTTGTACATCATAATGATTGTAAAATAGTATTGTTTTTGATGGGTTTTGTTTTGATCTTACCTCGCCATAAACAACAGGTGGCACTGTTTTTCCAAGATGTAATATCTCTGAACATATCCCAGAATTTTTCATTATTTTTCCAACAAGCCTTGCACACTCTTCAAGTCCTTCATTTTTTGCAGAAACGCTTGGCTGCCTAATTAGTGCTTGAAGGTCCAAAAGAAGCCCTTTCATGTTATTATCTACGTGCCTAAGTACGTGCATTAAATTCACTCTACCCTATCAAATGGTTTCATTACTGCTGGAATAAATTCTAAAAGATCAGTTGCCATCATGTGCAAGCCATACTTTCTTTGTGCTAATGTGCCAGCTTTTCCATTGATAAATACTGCTGCCGCTGCAGCCTCAATTGGATTTCTGTTTTTTGATAACATGCCTACTACCAAACCAGAAAGTACATCACCTGTTCCTCCTACTGTCATGGCTGGAGTCTTTTTTACATTCAGAAAAGTCTTGTGACCATCAGATACAATATCAGTTGGTCCCTTTAGCAATATAATTAAGGAGTTTTCCTTTGCGTGTTTTTCAACTAGCAAGACTCGTTCCTTTTTAGAATCTGGCGGAAGTTCACCAAATAGTCTCTTGAATTCACCTGAGTGTGGCGTAACTACAACATTTTTGTTTTTGATTATTGGCAAAATATCAGGTACTAACGCACTTGCATCAAGTGAAAGTCTTACGTCCCTGTCTAAGAGCGAATTTGTAAGAGACTTCAAGGCTTCTACATCTTGGATTGCAAGTCCCATTCCTATAGTAGCCGAGTCAAGCTCTTTTGGTAGAGCGCCCAAGAGCTTGTGTACTGCACCACGAGTAAGCTTTGCATCTACTAGAGGCAGGACAATAAGATTTGGAGAGATGGCTCTTGTTGCTTGCACGTTTATTTTTGGTACACAGGTGTACACCAAGTCGGTCCCACATCGCAGTGCCGCAATAGATGAGAGTATAGGTGCACCATGGTATAGGTAGCTTCCTCCAACAACCAGTATCTTTCCATTCTCTCCTTTGCGTGAGGCAAATTTTCTTTTTGGAATGAAATTTTTTACTGTAGATATTTGTAAGATCTTGCTAATCAACAGCGGTAATCTTCTTTTTGGGGGAATAAACCTTCCTTGCAAAGGCAACATATGTAGTGTGGCCTATACTACGAAATGAGTGTCTGGTTTTTCCTTCCCTTGCCTCGATTGTTCGTACAATTTGCTCTGTGCACTCTATATCGTAAAAGTCGTTTTCTATGAGAGTGGTTGCAATTTTTTCAAGCTGGTTCATAGTTGGACAAATTGCAACAAAGGCACCACTTCCCTTAAGCATCTTTCTTGCTTGTGGTACAACAGACCAAGGGTCTCCAAGGTCTACAACTACCATATCCACATCAGTCAGTGGAACTTTCTTGACAGTTTTCATGTCAAGCTTTTCCATTGTAACATATTTTGCAACACCAGCTTTTTCAATATTTTTTTTAGCGATTTCCATAAAGCTTGGTTCTACATCATAGGTGTAGACATGCCCACGTGGTTTTACAATACTTGCAAGAAATGTTGTAAGCGAGCCGCTTCCAGTTCCGATTTCAACAATCTTCTGCCCACTTTGTAATCCTGTTCTTGCAGCAATATAACCAAGATCTTTTGGATAAACTATCTGTGTGCTGCGTTGACTTTTCAGCACATAATCATGAATTGTTGGCTCCAACAGATACACGTATTTTCCTTTGTTTGTATTAATTGTAGAACCATATTCTTTTCCTATTGCATCTTTATGGTCAATTATTCCAATATGTGTATGGAACTGTTGTTTTTTTGATACTTTCATTAGCCATTTTTTTGAATCGTTGTAAAAAAACAGAACGTAAGAATTTTGTTTTATTTTATTCATGAAAATAGAGCTGATTTAGTATGGATAAGAATTTAACTCATTTTTGCATGTGTAAAAAATAATCAAAGATTTGAATGTCTTTTCTTCTATGATTTACAGACATTGCAATCACAATCCATCATGCCTGATTTGCCCATACATTGGTCATGTTTTTCATCAAAACATTTGTGACAAAGAACCATTTATTTCAGCTCTGTTCTATAATAATCCCATTGTACTAGAGGAATCTGTTTTACAAATTCAATCTTTTCATGTCTTTTTATTCGATCTTCAATTACAACTCGTGGTGCAAAGCTTGTCAAATACTTGTATCCCTTTGCTTCTGCCTGCATCGTAAATAAAAGACGCATTTCATGTCCTCCACTATGGCCCCAATATCCCATTTTAAGAGCAAGTGGTTCTAAGAACATAGTATTAAACATGCTATAATTATGATCATTAATTTCAGGCCTTAACTTATAG
>CAYZOW010000019.1:0-9316 GCA_964480245.1 uncultured Nitrosopumilaceae archaeon
TTCATTTTCTATGGCAGAAATTATGGGTTGCGTTTTATTCAAATTCTTAAGATACGATCCAAAGAACCCGCTTTGGGAAGATCGTGATAGGATGGTTTTATCAAAAGGACATGCGTCTCCTGGGCTTTTTTCAAATCTTGCAGTTGCAGGATACTTTGAAAAATCAGAAATTGAGACATTAAGAAAATTCGAAAGTAGATTGCAAGGTCACCCAGATTTCAAGTGCCCAGGTGTGGAATTTTGTGGAGGTTCACTAGGAATAGGGCTCTCCTTTTCTATCGGCATGGCACTTGCCGCAAGAATCGATGGAAAGACCCATCACATCTACACTATAATTGGTGATGGTGAATCAGATGAGGGTCAGGTCTGGGAAGCTGCAATGACTGCATACAAATACAAACTTGATAATCTCACAGTATTTCTTGACAGAAATTTCATTCAGCAGGATGATTATACAGAAAGAGTAATGCCACTAGACGAGGAGTTGATAGGAGATGATATTTCAGAAATGTGGAAGAATGCTGCAAGATGGAAGACAGGTGACAAGTGGAGATCTTTTGGTTGGAATGTTTTAGAAATTGATGGTCATAGAATTGAGCAGATAATAAAAGCAATAAGATTAGTCCAGCAGACAAAAGGGACTCCTTCAATCATTGTATCTCGTACCATAAAAGGAAAAGGTGTAGAGCATATGGAAGATAACCCAAAGTGGCATGGGGTTGCACCAAATCCAAAGATTGCTCCAATAATTGATCTTGAGCTTGACTGTCAATTTCTTATAGCACCATCCATAATTGCAGGCGACATGACAAATCTAGAAAATGAAGTAAAAAGGGCAGTTAACGGCAGGGCTGACTTTATTCATCTTGATGTGATGGATGGTTTATTTGTTCCAAACAAGACATTTGATCATACAAAAATAAAAGAGCTAAGGCCACTTACACAAATTCCATTTGATTCACACCTAATGATAAACGAACCTGTTAAGCATGTCAGAGATTATGTTGAAGCAGGGAGTGACATAATAACAGTGCATGCCGAAGTTTGTAATGAATCAAGCTTTGGTGAGATTCATGATATTTTAAGATCAAATGAGGTTAGTGTTGGTCTTGCTATAAATCCTGATACTGAACTTCCACACTGGGCTGATAAATTTATTCCAGATTTGGATCAGCTTATTGTAATGTCAGTAGTTCCTGGGAAATCAGGCCAAAAGTACATTGAATCAACTCATGAGAAGACCCAAAAACTTGCTAAGGTACTTGCAGAAAAAAAGTTTACTGGGTTTATAGAGGCAGACGGAGGATTAGATCTTTCTAATGTGGAATCATGCTTTTTGGATGGTGCACGAGTCTTTGTTGGTGGAAGTGCTATCATAGGTCAAAAAGATGTACGAGCCACCATAGTTGAATTTAGAAAAAAAATCTTACATGCACGAAGAAAACTACTGATACAAAAGGCATACAATCTTGGTGGTGCAGAGCTTGTCAACAAGTGGATAGATCTACATGAAGTAGGCAAGAAAAAGACAGAGCTTATACAAATCGCAAAGGAGGCTGGCTTTGTATGACGGAAATGAGTGATATGCGTACAGTATATGGAGAGACATTAATCAAAATTGGTGAAGAAAACCCAAATATTGTAGTTGTTGGAGCAGATACCACTGATTCGTTAAAGACAAGACCATTTGGGAAAAAATTCCCAAATAGGTTCTTCAACGTTGGAATTGCGGAGGCAAACTTAGTTTCTGTTGCGGCAGGCCTTGCAAACGAAGGAAAAGTAGCATTTGCAAGCACTTATGCAATATTTCTGCCAGGACGATGTGTAGATCAAATACGAAATGCTATAGCCTATCCATCACGTGATGGAAAACTCGGATTAAATGTAAAGATGGTAGTATCACATGGTGGACTCAGTGTTGGAGCTGATGGAGGATCGCACCAACAAATAGAGGATATTGCTATCATGCGAGCTATTCCAAACGTTAAGGTTTTAATTCCAGCTGATACAGTTACAGTTGCCAAGCTTACTTGGATAATTTCACAAACGCACGGACCATTTTACATGAGGATGGCAAGATCAAAAACTCCTCTTATCTATTCAGAAGCTCAGGATTTTGAGATTGGAAAGGGAATAGTACTACGAGAAGGTTCTGATTGTACCATTGCAGCTTGCGGAATTACTGTGCAGATGGCACTAGATGCTGCTAACTCTCTAAAACAAGAAGGCATTTCATGCAGAGTTTTGGATTTATTCTCCATAAAACCAATTGATGCTACCCTTTTAGAAAAGGCTGCTCGTGAGACAGGAGGGATCGTAACTTGTGAGGAACACAACGTGATGGCAGGCTTTGGATCTGCAATATCAGAGGTGGTTTGTGAGACGTATCCTGTTCCAATGAGACGAATAGGAGTGTGGGATAAATTTGGTGAGTCAGCAAGAGACAACGAAATTCCACTTTTACTTCAAAAATATGGCATAACATCAGTTCATATAGCTAATGCGGTTAAGAATATTCGGAGCAAAACCAGATGAAAATATTCCTGGATACCGCAAATATTGCTGCAATTAAGCTGTACAACGATATGGGTCTTGTTGATGGTATTACTACCAATCCATCACTTTTAGCCAAAGAAGGTGGCGATCCACAAAAAACAATGGAGGAAATAGTTAGAATAGTTAAAGGAGATGTTAGTCTAGAAGTTGTAAGCACAGAAACTTCTGGGATGCTTGATGAAGCACGTAGGCTGCGCAAATATGGCAACAATGTAGTTGTCAAATGCCCAATGACTGCAGAGGGCCTGAAGGCTTGCAGAATCCTAACAAAAGAAGGAATTCCAGTTAATGTTACGCTATGCTTTTCAGTAAACCAAGCTATTTTAGCAGCAAAAGCAGGCGCAAAATATGTAAGCCCATTTATTGGAAGACTAGATGACAATGGTCAAGATGGTATACATCTGATCAAAGAGATGCGTGAAGTTTTCAAAAATTATGCATTTAGCACACAGATTTTGGTTGCAAGTGTTAGACACACTATGCACGTTGTTGAGGCTGCAAAGATTGGTGCAGATGTTGTTACATTGCCACCAGAGGTTCTTGGCAAAATGCTAAAACACACCCTAACTGACGTTGGTCTGAAGAACTTTTTAGCAGACTGGGAAAAACTCAAGAAGGAAAACCCCAGCATTAGAATTTGAAACTATTCAGTTGAAATCATTTACATTCGTTCTGTTAACGATTACTGTGCCCTTACATTGATTAAGGTAGGTGGTGTGTTTGCAATCAATGTTGCTCCTACTGGATAGGGGGTTGGCATGTTGAATCCTGACGAGCCATGTCCACCAGCCACAGTCCAACCAACGTTGTTTGACGATGCTGATGCTATGCCAGTATTGCCAAGGATGTTAGGTATTGCCATGACATTTAATGCCCTAAGTGTTACATTTGTTTTGCAATTTATTGCCAACCAATACAAAGTGTTGTCCGCGAGTGTAACACTTATTGGATCACTCTTAATACCTGCACTATTTGTGCTCTGATCAGTTCCTTGCGCAAGTCTGTTGTTAGGATAGAGATTTGCTCCAGTGTCGTAAATTGCTACCATGCACTGACCAGTTGCTCCTGTGGTCACTTCAAACTCAATGTTGTTGATTGTGAAACCTGTGCCCACAATAAATGGAAACGCTTGTGTTGTGTTTGCAGATATTGTCTGTGTCACTGGTGCGGATGATGAATATGTGCCTGAGTTATACCATACCGTACCACCAGTTCTATGATAAGAACTTGCATCTTTCGCGCTACTACTTGCTATAACAACAACGTTTCTAGAAACAGAGTTTGCAAGATAACCATTATCAAGCGATGCCTCAAATTTTACTGCCTGACCGGTAGTTCCCGAAATTTTGTATATCCACTGAAAGTATGCGGTATCACCATTTTTCAACAGTGGATATATCGTTGGCTCAGGACCTGACATAAGAGTAGCAGAAGCACCCTGTGGCGTAACAACAAGCTTTGGTACAAAGTTCGTTAACGCACCAGTATTGGACATATTATTGGTGACCGCAAATAGTAAGGTGGTATTAAATCCACTAGGAACATTATCAGGTATAACGAAAAGCTGTAGATAGATTGGTTCTTGACTTACTGAATTTACCAAAAATTCTTTTGCATTTCCACGTGATGTTGTTAATCTAATATCATATCCCTGTGTATCTAATGCCGCAAGTTGAAGATCCTGTCCTACCCTAGTCAGAGTTTGTCCTGGCGCTATATCTTTATTTATATCGAATTTTTGAGTTCCCCAAGAAGGATCTGTCTTGTTTTCAATCCACAACCTTGTAATGCTGAGAGGAAGTTCTCCTGTGTTTTGAATAGTAATATTGAATTTGTTGCTGTCCCTCCTTACAGTGGTGATCTCAAATTGTTCACGGTCACGGTTTCTATCTTCTTGGCCTTTTTCAATAATAGTTTGACCAAATTTATCCAACTGATTCATGCTGTAGGTCACATAAGTTGTGGCACCTACAAAAACAATCATGAAAAAAACAATTCCCACAAGTGTACTTAGGCCTCTTCTACTTTTCATCAATTATTCTCTTTCCTATAACACATTGTAACTTCATCTATGAGCGCCTTACTTTGAATTTGTAAAGGTGCATGTGGTTACACCTTTAGGAACTGTTACTGTTATCTCAGTAGTGCTGGGTAGTGTGTATCCATTATCACATTGCCTACCAACAAGTGTCCATCCGGCAGGAACTATTTCTCTTATAGTATACTCGCCAGGGTCAACAAAGAAAACACTTGTCCTTCCAACGCCATTGTTTCCAAGTTGAATAGAAGTATCTATACGGAAATTGGATTGAGTTGTATGTCGTTCAGCAAAATAAAAGTCAAAATCATAATCATTTCCAGGTGTAATTCCAACTGTTGATGCGATTGAATCCAAATTTACTGAAGCTGATTGCACAGAATGCACGCCTCCTAGGTCAATAATGAGCTTCTTGTTAATGAAAACCCATACGTCATCATCACCTTGGAAGCTAAATGTTTCCCCCCCTTGATACGTAAACGTGTTATGAATCTCATAGGTGAAGTGGAAATTATGGATACGGCCTTCGTTGCCAAATAACTGGTTGTCTATTGGAAAGAAGGCAGAAGTACTGTAGCTCCAGAGGGGCGGATTACCTGGTTGTTTAATAAGAGTAATCGCATATTCTGTTTTTTTGTTTACATTTGGTGTGTCACGATACCATTGATCAAATTGGGTCTGACCAGTGGTCCAAGGGTTTCCCGTTAGTCCTGCATAGACTGGCTTCTTGTCCGCTCCAAGATTTGTTTGAACGATTCCAGGATCAAGACCATAAGCAGGGGGGCAACATGCTTTTTCAAAATCTGGGTGACCATTCATACCACTTGTACCATTGAAATCATGAATAGTACCACTTAGTACAAGATTGCCATTAGGATCAAGTGTAACACCGGAAAAACCAGCCGTTTGAATATTAAACAGTCCTAGATCTCCATCGTAATCAAAGCTACCATCACTTAACATCGATACCTTATTGATAATTAACTGGCCTTGAGCAGGAGGTTCCACATGCATTCTAAAGATTGAACCTCTGTCAGTTGTTACAAAAAGATCAATAGGATCTCCAAGCCAATCATATTGAATATCAATATAGTATATTTCGTTAGGATGAATTCCAACATTAGTTATTGGTGTGACTTGACGATTTGTACCCTCAATCTTTATTTCTGTAACAGTAAGACCAATAGTTCCAGTATTCTTCAAACCAAGCTTAAGTTTCTGTTCTGCAGTCTTATACCAAACATGTTCTAGTACTAAAGATTCTTTAATTTGATTAATGACAGTAGAATATTGTGATCCCAAAACTTGTTCTCGTGCATTTAGATTGGCCTGAGACCATGAAACAGTAGTGGTACCCATTATACCAACGGCAGAAAGCATAATTGCCGTAGTCACTATCGTAGCCAACCCTCTCCTACGGTGATTAAATTGGTTCATCCTACCTTTAAAACAGGGAACTTTTCTCATGAGACCACACTTCCAAAAATGGAAATGAGAGTATTACCATGCGTGTGTGATGTAAGATGACTTACATACTGTGGTTTAAATGTTAAAATGTAGAGATAAGATTTGTAGTACACCTATTTCAAAAATGCGTCTATAATAAAAGAAAGATGCGTAGCAATAATACTAAATACTTAAAAACAAGATTTCAATTTTGAAAATGTATAATTCTATAACCTCTTAAAATCTTCCTCACTGTTTGTTACTTCTTAGAACACACGCTTCTCTAATAATCATGATTTCCAAAAATGGAAATAAGCACCATGAGAATTGGTAATAGCCCATACAATAGATTTTCGTCTCGTTATCACCGTAGGAGGGGATTGGCTACCATTGTAACTAGCGCAATTATGCTTTCTGCCGTTGGTATAATGGGTACCACTGCTGTTTCATGGTCCAACAGCAATCTTGTTACACATCAAGAAATTTTGAGCAAATCGATATCAGATAAGACAAATAAAATTACCGAATTTATAACAATAGAAAATGTTTGGGCTGGAGGACCGTCGACAAACAAATTTCTTAACGTTACGTTAACTAATACTGGAAATATTGGTCTTACTGTTACGGAGATAAAAATTGATGGCATCACCAGCAAAGTTACACCAATCACCGATGGCGAAATTGTTCCTGGAAGATCATATTCTACAATAATATATTATGAATGGAATACTAACGATGTTCTTAACGTATATGTAACAACTGAACGAGATTCGATCTTTAGAACACAAGTTTCAGCACAATGAAATGTAGAAAAGGATTAAGTACAGTAGTAGGTGTAATGTTTGCTATAATTGCACTTCTATCTATTGTAAGCTATATTACATACAGCATGAACACTTTGGATAAATTTAACCAGTCTATTTTAGTAACAAATCAAGAAAATATGGATCGTGGCAATGAAGAATTCAGAGTTGAAAAAGTTACTCTTAATAATAACAAGTTCAATATCACCGTTCAAAATGCTGGAAATCTTCCCATTAGCATTAATAGATTATGGGTTGAAAACAAAACGCACACCGACGACTGGATTTACAAATACGATATAAACGAGGCTGTGGCTCCGGGAGGAGAGACCTCAAATATAGGCCAGAACATTCCACTTACCTCATTAGATTCCCAGTCGTATAAAATAATGCTAGTAACAGAAAGAGGAAATTCACAACAATTTACTGTAAACTCAGCCAGCTCCGCCCCGCTAAAAATCCAACTGTTAGCCTTCCCGCCTACAATTTCTAGTGGATTTACAACTGGACTGGTTATGCTAGTAACGAATAACGGTTCAGGCACATTGTTCAACTTGGCTCCTCAGACACCATCTAAATCGTCGGGATTTGCTACATGTGAACTAGGTCCGGTGAGCCCGTCAAGCTATGATACTTTGCCACCAGGTAGCACAGCTATCTTCAAGTGGGACTTGACAGTGTCAGGAAAGGCCCCTGATTCTTGCACCTATACCGCAGAACTTCAAAATCCATATCCTGGAAATACTGCACAGGCAACGGTAACTTTAAAAACTTTAAAGATTACTGCCACTGATTTTGCTACACATGCAGGAGTACTCTCAATTAACTATACTAGTTTCCGATGGTCCCAAGGTGGTGGTGACTGGCATCATAACTGGAATGTACCAAAGGGTGCAAACACAGTTTTTTCTCTGGATCTGAACAATAACAATGTTACAGGTACTATCTGGCTATCGAATGCCACAACGCTAGTTTTTTATTCAGTTAGTAGTTCAGCCCAAGATCCATTCTACATTGTGAAAAACGTTGACGTGGTCCCAACACCTCCAACGATTTTGCAGCCTTATACCTGTCTACCTCTTAACGATTATTGTATAGGCGTGCCAGGCACTGGAACAGCCACTTTATACTTTGCTGCAAAGGTATCAGGAGGCAATGCGGTGGGCCAGTTCTCAAACGTTCCGGTTCAGTATACGGGTTTCCTAATTGTCTTTGGGAAATATTCTGATACTCCAAATGACGCCGGATCCCAATATGGCCAGAACATTCCATACATAGGACTTCTTGTTAACTAGCAACAGACCTTCATGCTAAATATTTGAGCCATCTTTTATATGAACAAATACAATAATACTCCTAACACTTCATTTGGTAGGACTAACTTTACGTTTACCACATAAAATCTGCTTGTTTTAGCAGCTACAAAGAGATGAAAGTTTAAGGTGACAGATTAAAGGTGAGTTGATTATCAGTTTAATGTTTGCCTATCCACTGATACCTATATTCTTCGTCAAATAATTCAGTCTTGATTTCGTTTGCTTTTACATATGTCTTTAGATCTACATTGAAAAATCCAAGGCTGCCTTTGTATGGAATTGGTATTCTGAGTTCCTTTGGATTTTTTAGCAAAAAGCCATACTTGTGATACAAAAATTCTTCAGAAGCAAAATGTTTTTTGTAATCTGCTTTGAGTTCAGCTACTGAATTATACACTTTGACATCATAAATCTCTGCTTTGCCAACAATAACACCAGTTCTAAGTTTTGTTTCATCCACATCCATTTTAATACATACATTTTTTTTGATCTTAAGCGGTGCATGTACAAGAAATTCACCTCTGAATTTTGTATTCCATGTTCTAATCTCTATAGTTTTTTTTCCTTTAACAATTAGGTCTGCATATGGTTGCGATACTGACAAACATTTCATATTAATTTCGTCCCAAAACATCAGAACTTTGATTGTCTAATTCGGAAGAATCGTTTATTTTATTTTTGTAGATGTACCATATTATTAAAATAGATACAATAATTCCAAATAAAACAAGCAATCCAACCCATACCTTTGAGTTTGATGATGTTTTTTGAATCGGTTCTCTTGCAAATTGACTAAGATCATTTGTATCTTTGATTTGCCAATAAGGTTTGAGATTAAGTAGTGAATTTACACTAGTTTTTCTCGGTTTCTTATCACGCCCTCTTTCGCCTCTGTGTTTTGGCATGAATGATATAGGACATTCAGTGATTTTTTCAATTTTCATTTCCGATGAACTCTCCAGTACCTGTTTTTTCGAATATAATTTCATTGTTAATAGCTTGTTGTTACAGCTATCAATAGAATAGTATGCATAAGACGAATTTGAATATTTGCATTTTAATTAATCTGGAATTTAATTAGTCTGGAATTTAATTAACATGCAAATTTAGCTTGTTCACATTTTCGTTTGTAAGCTTGTTTTTCAAGTGATTTTTTC
>CAYZOW010000019.1:9416-20997 GCA_964480245.1 uncultured Nitrosopumilaceae archaeon
TGATTTTTTCTGTATTATTTCTGATAAGCTAGTTTTTAGCTATCAAAATTGATTAAATCCATGCCTAAAGAACAAAATAAGCTAGTTCCTAATTCTCGCAAAGGACTCATCTAAAACCTGATGCAGAGTGTGGTGCCACGCCTCAAATCCATCAGGAGTCTTTGGGAAATTATAGTAATGCTCTGTCAAAATTTTGTTTTGTTGCGCTGTGAATCTAAGACTATCGGCAAGCTTTTTGTTTAAAGCTCCATGAATCATCATGCCGAGTTTTTCAACTGTTCCAAAATCTGGATGCTCACCTTTGCTTATAGCTTCTACATCCAGCTTGGACAAAAAGTGCTTCATACCATAGTCGATCTGCTCATTAGTCAGAGTCTGTAATAATCTTCTAAAAACCTCTAGACCTGCAGTTTTGTATCCATAATCATTTATGAAATCTATATTGTACTGCCACAAACCTCTTTCAGTGACATCTCCAGCTTCTATGGCTGCCACTGCATCCTTCCCAATTATTGTCGCTGCAACTATTGCAGGACCAATTCCTCCCGCATCTAGTGGTTTTGGCATCCATGCCGAATCGCCCACAAGTATGTATCCATTTGCTACAAGGCAATCATTTTGTCTCCTAACGGAAACCTGCCACGTGCCAGTTGCGTTTACAGAATCGCTTGGATCATCAGAAAGTCTTGGGTTCTTTATTGCTTTGTTAATCTTAACATAATCATTAATCAACTTCGTCAGATCATCCTTTCTACCTAACCGCTGATTTCTTTTTTGTAGTTCCGCGTGTTGTACCCCTAGACCTATGTTTACTTTGGTTTTGCCTTTTGGAAAGACCCAGGCATATCCGCCAGGCGCAATGTCCTGATCTAGATGTATGATACAATAGTCAGGGTCAAAATCAGTCTTGTCTTCTATCCCACTTTCAAACTTCATAATATGTCTTCCTGTAGCTTCCAAATCGTCACGATCTATTTTTTTCTCAATATTTGATTTTATGGAAAGCCCATTTCTGAGCATAGATGCAACTCCAGTGGCATCTATTACTATTTTTGCAGTCTTCTTGTAGGGTTCATTTGTCTTAAGGTCTGTTCCTTCTACACCAATGACTGAACCATTTTCATATAGCAAGTTGCGCAACGCAACAGAGTACTGCATGTTTATTCCCATCTTTTTTGCATCCCGAAGCTGGCGTTGTGGAAGTTCTTGTCTGTTTAGCATAAAACCCTCTCCATCAAAAGGTATGGAAGTTTTTCTGTCTGGCGAAAATGCCATGACCCCCTTTACTGGATGTTCAATCTCTGGACTGCCCCAGGCTATCTTTATTCTATCTGTCATGTAATCAACGGTATTTTTCCCAACCGCATCGCCACAGATCCAACCATTGATTGTTTTTTTGCCTAACATTGATTCTGGGTTTCTATCAATCACCAATATCGATAATCGTTGTTTGGAGTAAAATGAAGCAGATTGAGCAGCAATCATTCCAGCAAGTCCGGCTCCAGCTACGATAATATCATAATCTGTTTTCACAGCGAAAAAACAGGATCCACTCTATTTAAAAGAACCGTGAAAAAATAGATCGAGTTTGGGTCGGTTCGTCGCGGCTTCTTCACAGCAATTGCTCAGACTGGAGCGGCAAATATTACCTCATTCCCTTTCGTTGTTGTTACTCAAATACTATTAAACGCTACTTCGTAGCGACTTGAGAGTTCCTGACACAGTTACAATTTTACATTCCCCTTCAAGTTCAAAAATGACATTTGAAAGTTTGTCAAGTTCACATGAAACTATGGCTTGACTGCCTACATTTGAGATTACATTTATGTCTGAAAAATTGCTAAAGTCTAACACTTTTTCCAATTTTAATAAGACATACCTTTTTTTCTTCTTCATGACTTCAAAACTTCCAAATAAGTTTTGATAGTCTCGTCCTTTTTGTATACAGGAATGGAAATTTTGATCTTTACTGCATCATTTTGTTGTAAATTAACTGATTTTCTTATAATCTCCTGCTTACCAACTCTCAGAAATAAAGACGAATCTTCAAAATGTGTATCAATTTCTTGGAAAAACTCATTCAGCTGAAGTTTTGAAATTCTTGAAATTAGTCTTTTAATGAAGTATTCTGCTCTTTTTTTGCTGAGCCTTGCTTTCAACAATAAAATTGGATTTCCAAAGTGACCAGTTAGTTTTTCTTCCACAAATTCTTGCTCCTTTATTTCGAACAACCCATCTATGGAATCCAAAATTTTTTTCTTATCTTCTGTCGCATGTATTATGACCTCAAAAATGATCTCTATCTGATTTACCATACTTTTTTGAGTTTGTATGAATAATAAATCTATTAGGCCTGAAGTAAGGCAATCTCAGCTTCTGCAGTTCTAATAATCTTTGCTTTCTCCACACCAACATGTCTTACATGGATTATTTTTTTGACTGCAGCCATGATGTCTGAGTTTATCTTTCCAAACGCAGTGGCTTGAACAAACTGGTCAATTGTCATTTCAGGTATAGTTTTTGACATTACATCTCGTGCAATCAATCTGAGTGCGTGCTTGCGAGAGGTATTCAATTTTTTCTGTGTTAATGCGATAATTTTAATTCGGAAAATGTGACCATCCTTTGTTTTATAATCTCCTATAAAATTAATGAGTGAAGAGCCTCGTCTTACAAGGCTTCGCAAAAACTCTTTTGCATATTCATATCTTTTGAAGATGGTTGTTGCAGTCTCGCCTTCTACCTTGTTTATCTGAAAATAAAGCTTGTACTGATGTTGTGAGGGATCCCCCTTTACAATATCAAATAAAGTAACTTCTACAACACGGCCTATGGCACCTGCATCATCAGTTATGGGAATGTATGCTATTGGAACATTGTTAAATGCAGAAGGAGAAAGTACCGTAACCCATTTTTTCTCTCTCCATTTGTCCTTTATCCTTGTTGTCTTTTGACGTGCCAACTATGATCGACGTTTGCAGCCAAAATATAAGTTGTACGGCATTTAGATTGTGTCTTTACCAAAATATTTTTGTAAAATCTTTGGGACTGAAACGTGACCGTCCTTTGTTTGAAAATTTTCTAGTATGGCAACAAGGGTTCTTGCTGTAGCTACAAGTGTACTGTTTAGTGTGTGAAGATACTGAGGTTGATCGTTTGTTCTTTCACGGAATCTAATTTTGAGTCTTCTTGCTTGAAAGTCAAGACAGTTGGAGCATGAGACAATCTCACGATAGCTGTTCTGACCAGCCATCCATGCTTCCAGATCGTAAGTCTTTGCAGAAACTTTTCCAAGATCTCCACTTGATAAGACCACTACTTGGTAAGGTAAACCAAGATTTTGGTAAAACTCTTCAACTACAGAAAGCATTCTTTCATGTTCCTTCCATGACTCATCTGGTTTAGAAAAGACTAACTGCTCTACCTTTTCAAATTGATGTACACGAAAAATTCCTTTTTGGTCTCTTCCATGTGCGCCCGCCTCCTTTCTAAAACAAGGGCTAACTCCTGCATATCTGAGAGGCAGGAGCTTTCCTTCCAAAATTTCATCTGCATGCATTGATACCAACGCATGTTCTGACGTACCAATAAGATAGAGATCATCGCCTTCAATTTTATAAATTACATCTTCAAAATCCTCTGTAATTATTGCACCTTCCATTGAGTTTCGATTTATCAAATAAGGCGTTTGCATAGGAGTATAGTTTTTTTCAGAAAGAAAATCCAGCGCATAATGAATCAGAGCTTGGTTTAGTCTGACAAGATCGTTTTTCAAATAATAAAATCTGGCACCAGCAACCTTTGCAGCTCTCTCCAAATCAATAAGGTCAAGGCTTTGTGATATGTCTATATGATCTTTTATTTTAAAATCAAATTTTGGAATGTTACCCCACTTTCTTATCTCTTTGTTTACAATTTCATCCTTACCTATTGGAACCGATTCATGAATAAGATTAGGTAATGTAAGAGCAAGATGCAGGTATTTTGCTTCGATTTGGTTCTGTTGATCCTCATACACTGAAAGCTCTTTTGATACGTGACCCATTTGTAATATGAGAGAATCAGTACTCTGACCTGATTTTTTCTTTTGTGCGATTTCTAAAGAAATTTCATTTTTCGTCTTACGATATTTATCAACTTGTATGATAAGTTCTCTTCGTTCTTTGTCTAATCTTATCAGATCATCTAGTGGAAAATCTAGATTCCTATCCTTGAGCATTCGTCTTATTTTATCAGAATTTTCTCGAAGAATTTTTGGGTCAAGCATCAGCTAATCACTCTGAGTACAATCTGTGCATGTTCAAGGACTTCATCTATAGTAGAGATTAATGTTCGTATATTTCCACTCCCTTGAAAAGTAAAGACAAGTGAATTGTCAATATTTTCAATCTGCATGGAAAGGTTTTCTGGAAAGTCCACATTATCTGGCGTTAATGCTTTTAGTATTGCATCTAATTTTTGTGATGTAAGATTATTTAGAAAGATCTGAACCTTGCATTCTAGAGACATTTTCTTCTAAACAGTCTAAAAACTCGTCCAATTTGTCTTTAGTTATTCTAGCTCCTGCTGCTGCGTTGTGACCGCCACCTAATCCAGATACTTTGGTAGCACAAGCCCTCATAAGTAAGCCAAGATTTACTTCGGATTTGCAACCCGTAGATTTTCGTGATGAAAATTTGATCGTACCTTCGTCACCGTTTGTACGAAGTATGACAATCTTACCAGTATTTTTTTGTGAACCACCAAGAAGTGAAGAAACTGCCCCTGTCATGTTTTCTGGCACCACACCTTCTGCGTTTATCATTAAATATTTCCCATTGTCTACGACTCTCCACCGCTCACTAGCAAGTGTGTTCATGTATGTCCTCAAAAGTGTACGGTATTCCAAAAGGATGTTTTCCCCTTCTCCTAACATCTTGGTTCTATCTCCCATACAAATGGCAATCCCTACTCCAGCTTTGCGAATCCTTCCACAGGAATTCAACATAGTGGAAAACTCTCTAGCGTCACGCAAAAAGCTGCGCTTGTCCTCTCCAGAAAGTGTGTAAGTGTATCCTACCAACTCATCCATTATCTCTGTTGCATTCTTGCTTGATGTAAACTTGGAAATAGATTGAAGCAGTATTCTTTTTTCATCTTCTGTAAGTTCAGCGGGAACACGCCATCTACTTCCATCTTTTAATTTGATTCCTGAAGAATTCAATAATGAAAGACATGCATCGCGGTTCCAAGTGAGGCCTTCTATAAACGGATGTGATGTAAAAGCAAGTGCATCTGGAAGAGACCGTGTTTCCCTTCCTACAAGCAATACATCTAGATCAATTTCAACTTGATTATTTTTTTTAGCAGTAGAAGCAATTTCTAAATTAATTCCTAAAAATGACTTTTTTTCTCCCTGATCTTGTCTATCTCCAAGCGCAGATACAACTGCAATCCATGCAAGATCAGTATTTTCTTTGTGCAGAGCTTGTGAAACAAGATAAGCCATCCCACCTGCAGAAATTTCAGTACCGCCATCTATGTCGTACTTCCATGCATTAATGACTCGTTCGTTATCAAATTCTTCTTCTGGAATCTGGTGATGATCAACAACAATCCAACTGTCATCTAATGAGGCATCAAGGTCTTTTGCAAATCCCCCACCAAGATCTGTTATGATATGAAGTTCTCTAGAATCATTTTTCATTTTCTCAACTAGATTATGATTAAAGTCATTTACAGTACGGACCGTGCACCTAGCACCAGATCTGATAAGAGATTTTGTTACTATACTTCCAGATGTTATTCCATCACAATCAAGGTGTGTTATTATTGAAATGTTTTTGCCAGATTTTATACAATCAGAAACTTTATCATGAAAGTATGAAAGCGTACTGTCAAGCTTGTTTGTCATTACTCAAGTTGAGCAATGACTGACTTATATTTCCAAGTTTTGGGTATGCGCCCTGTTTTTTTATAATACAAAGAAAGTCTGTGAACCTTTGCTTCTAACAGCTCAAGAGAACGCACGTTTCGTCTGTCTGAGGTATGTGTCTTGAGATGCTTTTGTAACCCCAGGGCCTTTTGGACAATATTATTGAGATCCTCTGGCATCTCTGGCTTGATTCCCTTCTGCTCAAGCACTTCGGTTATCGATTTTTTTATAACAGATCTAGTAAGAGGAACTGCATATTGATCACGTAGCTTTATTCCTATCTCACTTGTTGTCATGCCCTCTTTTGCATACTTTAGAATAAGTTCTTCAATCTCCGCAGGACTTTGCTTTATCCATTTTGGTGAAGGTGGTGAAATTGGTCTAATTGAGTGTGATTGTCCATGTCTATGTGAGTGAATGCGTCCCATGAGTCGCATGGTTTTGGGGCAAAACATAAACGTTACTTCGGTTTTGCAAAAATCCTTTTCATTTGACACAAAAGTTAAATATCAAGTGTAATCATTTTGTGACTAGGTGTATGATGTGAACAAACCTATACTATCAGGAACTATCATGCTGGTACTATTTGTAGCAGCAACTACGCTTCCACTGGCCGCTGCCCAGTACACCGGGGCAGGTGGTGGAGAACCCACGACATTAGAGGAACAGTTGAAACTTGCCAAAGCAAAAATTGAGGTGGTTAAAAAGAACCCTGCCTCAGGATCTGGTACTCCATACCTTGACGCAACAGGCGTTGTCGGTGCTTCTGTGATAGCAGGTGCAGTATTTGGCGGAATTGCGATTGTCTTTGTAGTAAAGGGCAGAAGCGGAAGATTCAAGTAACAAACTTTTTCCTACTTTTTCTTATTTTATTTATCCATCGTTAGATATTGCTGTGAGATCTTTAAGTTGAGACAGAAATGTATATATCGTACATGAATTGTTCTGATACATAATGAGCGCTCTATTTGGTATGCTCGTAGGTATTCTGTCCAACTTTGCTGGCCAGATAGGTCCAGCTTATGATCCTCTGTTCTATGATGTGATGGTCTACATATTTGGAACTATGATGTTTGCAGTATTCATTCTTGGAGTCATTGCATTCTGGCTGAGAGTACACGGCTTGGGCGGAGTACATGTTCGAGAAAGATGGGTAGATGAACTTGACAAGCACTTTGAAAAAGAAGGCATCGGTTTGATACCCGACAACGGAAAATACTGGTAAACTTCCATTCTTTTTCATTATTTTTCTAATTTTATTTGTAAGCTAGATTTTTGCTACAGACTTAAGTCTCCGGTGGCAGAAAGTCATGTTCTTTCGAAGTGTCTGCTCCCTTAGTGACAAACTCTCCTTTATAGTGATAACCATCTTCAATTTTGGTATGGATAAAGTCAGGTGATTCTATTCCGTTTACAAGAATTCTTGATTTTGATTCATCCATATCGCGTAAAGGGAACTTCCATATCCAGAGAAACTGTCCTATCTCAAAGTCATATTTTTCATCCCACTCTGCATAAATCGCGCCATCATTTGCAAGTGTGTAAAGTGATTTCTGACAACCATCTGAAAAACCAACATTTGCAGGCATGTCTGCCTTTTCACCGTCTATCATGACTTCCAAAGTTGCAGAAATTTTGTATCTTGTATCACGATTGTTTATGCATTGTTTGAGTGGATCATCTGCGCTTAGAAAACCTATTACGCCAAAGCTAATGAAATATGCTACTAATGCTACAGCTGCAGTTATGATAAGAAATCTGATGGTCTGTTTACGCTTTGCAGGATCTCCCATGCCTGGCCAAATCATAGCACCCGTCTGATGGTTGAAGTTATAATGATTTTGTATGTGTGAAAACGATCTTGACTTGCAATTGCTACCGCTAGTTCTAGTTATAAAATGAAAAGGAAGGGGTTTAAATCACTTGCCACGGTCGAGTTGCAAATGTGACTACATAGCCAGCTGCAATGATTATCGACTGATATGCAATGTTTGCATACGGAACTGGTTTCACGATCTTCTCGCCTTCTACTACCACTGTCTGTCCTGGACCAAGTCCTGGACCTACACCAGCGATATTAAGCTGAGTGTGCACGTGATAGACTGCAGGCTCGAGTGCCTTGATTGTCATAGAATAATCGACTACCCCATTTGCTGGGATGTCAAAGACATTTCCAGGCGGATCTCTTGCCATGAACTCCCATCTGTTACCCGCGTTTGCAGATTCAGCAAAAACAGAAAGCCATGCTCTTAGGTCTCTTTGTACTAGGCTTACAAGCGTTCCCTTCACTGTCAAGGTTTCGCCTGTCTGGAGAGATTGTCTTGAAATGGTTTCATCTTCAATCCTAACAAAACGACTCTGTAGTTGTGCCTGTACACCGTGTGCTTCAGCTTGTTGAAGCATTTGACTCAAAGAGGGACCTACTGCTCCCAGTGCTACAATCACGCCAAGTGCTGTTACGATTAATTTTTTATTTACCATGGTTATCCCGTAACTATTCCATGACAGAAAGACCAACGATATATGTTTTGCCCTTCTCACGGCGCTTCAAATCCACAACTGAAAGAAAATCTAAGCTCAACACTGATGTTAAACATAGCAAGTAGGTTTTCCTAGTATCATTATTCTTGGTATTTTTGGCAGGTTAAACATAAAAATTTCTAATAATTATATCTAAATAACTCAGAAAATTAGCCAAAATTTGTCTTTCTATGTCTCATGCTTTATATATAAAACTAACATCACAAGCAACATGGCACAAATGCCAGCACTGATTCCAAAAGAAGTCGAGATCCAAAGACTGAAAAAGATTTGGATGATCGTCATCGCAATGGGATCTACAGCTGCATCGGTGGAAGTCGACAACTTTGTCGATGGTTCACTGCATCAAACTTCTATCAGAGATAGTGCATTTACACCAGCACACTGGTGGCTGTATAGCCACTTTGTAGCTCTGCCATTAGGGTGGGGTGCAGTTTCTATCTATGATAGAAAGGTACCGGTCCTAAGGGGTCCAAACAACTCCATGAACACTGGCCTTAAGATGACCATACTTGGCTATCTGGCTACGATGTTTACGATCGGTGTCAACGAGATGTGGCACTTTTGGTTTGTAGAAGAAATCTTCGCAGTACCAAACCACTGGATGTTCAACATGGGTGTAGTCGTGGCCTTTATGGGCGCTCTGGCATATGTGGTTAGAGTATACGCACGACTGGTCGAACTTGGCGCTGAAACACCAGGTGAGAACCCATACGTTGCAGAAATGTACAAGATGGCCCTAGAAGGCAAACTGTACAGTAGATCCATCCCATAGAAAAATACGCGCAAAAAAGCGCAACTTTTTTCTCCTTTTTCACAATACTTAGTGTAGGCAATTTTTTCATTTCAATACAGGAAAGACTTAAAAGTATACGGATTATTATATTGCCAAATGACCTTACCAAAAGGATTTGGTTCTGGCGGCGCTGGTAGTTCTGACGTCAATAAAATGATTGGTAGACCTATACAAAATTACTTGGGCATCTTCACTGCTGCGTTCCTTGCTGCTTGGTTAGCAACATTTGCTGGAACTGCAGTTGGGTATTACTACTATCCATGGGCATATCCATCACAAAGTGGTCACTTTGCGTTTGTAGTACTAACCATCATTGAGGGAATTGGTTACCTCTTCTGTGTAAAGGTAGGAGAAGAAGGCTCTGGAAAGAACAGCAATGGTGTAGTAGCTGTCGTATTGGCTGCTGTCGCTGTATCAACCGTACTGATAGTATCGTTCGTTAACGGATAAAAAACATCCAATTTACATTTCTTTTATCATTTTTACAATATACTGGTAAGTGAAAAATTCAAAAAACACCCATAAAATTTTATATACCTCACCCCTTCACTACTGGATAATGGTCTGGCTAAGACGATGTACTCACTACTTGTTTATTGTAGTGGTTGCAGTCAACTCTACCTTGTTGACAATTAACGCTGGGGACTACATATTCTATACAGACTGGGCGTGGACATCCTTTGTGATATTCTCAATTTCACAGACGCTCATGCTAGGAGTCGGTGCAGCATACTACCTGACGTTTACTGGGGTTCCAGGAACAGCAACATACTATGCACTGATAATGACAGTGTATACATGGGTTGCAAAAGGAGCATGGTTTGGATTAGGATATCCATATGACTTCATTGTTACGCCAGTATGGATTCCGTCAGCAATGTTGATGGATTTGGTGTACTGGGCAACAAAGAAGAACAAGCACTCTCTGATCCTAATGGGCGGTGTGCTGGTTGGATTGTCTCTACCGCTGTTTAACATGGTAAATCTCTTGCTGATCGCAGACCCGCTTGAGACTGCGTTCAAGTATCCAAGACCAACTTTGCCCCCATACATGACTCCAATAGAACCACAAGTAGGCAAGTTCTATAACAGTCCAGTAGCGCTAGGTGCGGGTGCTGGTGCTGTATTGTCAGTTACGATGACAGCGTTAGGCTGCAAGCTGACTACATGGACATACAGATGGATGGCAGCTTGGTCCAAGTGGGACTAAACTTTCCCCCTCCTTTTACTTTTTGATTTTGTAGCTACGTTATATGAATACTAATTTTACAGCTAGCTTTCAGTAATTTTTAATCAGAAGCTCAAAATGACCAGTTCTTTTTTTTGAGTCAGAATTTATGAAACGGTTTGAGTTTATCTCAATTATATTATTGGAATAGGATGAGAACAGATCCAAAACTTCTTTTGACTTTGAATTTGAAAGCATCACCTTGCATCCTCTGGAACCCAATTTTTCAAATTCGGCAAACAGTCTCTCTTGGTCTTTGTAGTCAAAGTTGTCATTTGTATAGCTTGTAAACTTTGCAGTGTGACTTATTGGTTGGTATGGTGGATCAAGATACACAAAATCGTTTTCTTGAGCTACTTCTAATGCCTTTGTAAAGTCTTGACATTTTATTGAGATATTTTTTGATTGTATGGCATGACTTACTGCTAAAAGATTTTCTTCGTTAACTATGTTTGGATTTGAGTACTTGCCAAGTGGTACATTGAATTCCCCTTTGCTATTTACTCTATACAATCCATTAAAGCAGGTTTTGTTTAGAAAAATGAGTCTAGAAACCTTATCAATCTGGTTTTTTGGATTGTTTTCTCTTACTTTATAGTAATACTGTTTAGGATTTTTGAAATAATTTTTAGAGTGATTTTCCAAAGCTAAGATCAGATCTTCTACTCTATCACGAATTGTAACATATGATAAAATTAAATCAGAATTTAGATCTGATGCAAAGCATTTGAGTTTTGGATTTTCAGAAAGGAGATGAAACAAAACTGCACCTCCTCCTAAAAATGGCTCAAAATATGAATCAAATTTTTTTGGTATGTGTTGAGACAAAATAGGCAAGAGTTGTCTTTTTCCACCAGCCCACTTGACAAAAGGCTTTGGTGCAAGTGATAGAATTTGCTTGTATTGCTGTTTCAATAAGGAATGATTGCAAAATTTTATTTCGCATCATATGACAACAAAAGATCACACCCTGAGCAACATTTTTTTATCAAAGTAGATGAGACGAAAAACATAGTCTGTCATAATTGAAGGATAAAAAGCTCCGAGCGGGATTCGATCCCGCGACCTTTACCTTACCAAGGTAACGCTCTACCAGGCTGAG
>CAYZOW010000020.1:0-3674 GCA_964480245.1 uncultured Nitrosopumilaceae archaeon
ATTAGCAAGAACAGTGGCTCCAATAGCTCTGAGTGATTCCATTTGTCCATCTCTTTCTATTGTGGCTCGTATCTGTTCTGAGCCGGGGGTTACAAGAAGAGGTATTTTGGCCTTGATTCCTTTTGATCTTGCCTGTTCTGCCATATTTGCAGCCCGCGTCATGTCTTCATAAGACGAGTTTGTGCAACTTCCTATTAGTGCAACCGAAATATTATCAAGATACTTGCTCTTCTTCACGTCCTCAGCAAGTTGTGAGATAGGCCTAGCAAGATCAGGAGTATGAGGACCTACTACATAGGGTTCTAGTGTTGAGAGATCTATCTCTATTATTTGATCAAAATATTTTGTCGGATTCTTCTCTACCTCTGGATCTGTAGTAAGCAAATCCTTATGCTCATTTGCAAGATCTGCAATTTTTTCACGATTTGTGGCTCTCAGGTAGATATCCATTCTTTCATCATATGGAAAGACAGAACATGTGGCACCAACTTCAGCTCCCATGTTTGTGATGGTAGCTTTTCCAGTACAGCTAATTGATTTTGCACCAGGTCCAAAATATTCTATGATAGAATTTGTTCCACCTGAAACAGTAAGTTTCCATGCAACATAAAGTATGATGTCTTTAGGCGCTGTCCATCCGTTTAGTTCTCCTTTCAAATAAACCCCAATGCGTTTTGGGTATAATAGCTCCCAAGGAAAGCCTGCCATTACTTCTGCTGCCTCCAAGCCCCCAACACCTATTGCCAGCATTCCAAGACCACCTGCATTTGGTGTGTGAGAGTCAGTTCCTATCATAAGACCACCTGGGAAAGCATAATTCTCAAGAACGACTTGATGAATTATACCCGCACCTGGTTTCCAGAAACCTATGCCATATTTTCTACAGGCAGATTCAAGAAATTTGAATACTTCACTATTTTCATCAAGTGCAACTCTAATGTCAGTCTCTCCTTCAACTCTAGCTTGTATCAAATGATCGCAGTGAACAGTAGTGGGAAGTGCAGTTCTTTTTAGACCTGACTGCATGAACTGAAGAATAACCATCTGCCCAGTAACATCTTGTAATGCAACTCTGTCTGGTCTCAGAAAGGCGTAGCTTTTGCCTGGTTCCAAGTGCTTTTCATCTCCTATTTCTTCAAGATGTCCTATCAGTATTTTCTCCGTAAGTGTAAGTGGTCGATTTACCATTTTTCTAAATTTTGAGATGTTCTCTTCGGCTTTCTTATAAACATGCGATACAAGTTCTGGAGTGCTTTCTATTTCCATGATATAATCACATTAGGTATTACCTAGAATTTAATATAAATGGTCCAACAGTTTCCAAGTTACTGGTTTTTCTCGTTAACTAAATTTACAAAATATTTATGTAATGAAAGATCGCTTGTAAGTTCTGGGTGAAATGACGTAGCAAGAATTTTTCCTTGTTTTACTGCAATAATTTTTTCATTAAACTTTGATATTACTTCAACATTTTTCCCAGTCTCAGTAATTGACGGAGCCCGAATAAACACTCCATGAAATTTTGGTATGCCTATCTTATCCATTGAAATTTCAGATTCAAAAGAATCTAGCTGTCTGCCAAAGGTATTTCGTTCAACTTTTACGTCTAGAAGATCTAATAGCGGCTGGTCCATTTCGCCTATTACTCTATCCTTTACCTTTTTTGAAAGTAGTATCATACCTGCACATATTCCAAATACGGGCATGCCTGAAGCAATTTTTTCTTTTATCTGCTTTAGAGAACCATTTACAAGTGAAAGCTGGCCAATTACGGTACTTTCTCCTCCTGGTATTATCAAGCCATCAAGATCAGAAATTTGTTCTGGATATTTTATTTCGTTTACAATTCCTTCTAGTCCAAGTTCTTCTAATGCCATTTTTGTGGCCATTATGTTTTCTGCAACGTCTCCTTGAACAGCAAGTACACCAATGTTAAGGCCGCTCATGCTGTGCTTCCACGCTCTTGCATCTTAAGCTCAAGATCTTTGGTGTCAAGTCCAAGCATTGACTGTCTTTCGTCTATCATCTTCTGAGCTTCCTTAACCTTGTCTGGGTCTTCCCAGAAGGTAGTTGCTAGAACTATTGCTTGGGCTCTTTCCTTTGCGTCGTCTGCTTTGAATATACCAGATCCTACAAAGATTCCATCGCAACCAAGAGTCATAAGATATGCTGCATCTGCAGGCGTAGATATGCCACCAGCTGCAAAGTTGACAACAGGTAGTCTGCCAAGGCTTGCCGTCTCTTCTACAAGTGAGTACGAAACCCTCAGTTCTCGTGCAGCACTAACTAGATCCTGTTCGTTACCCGAATCATATATTGATTTTATCTTTCTGAGTTCGTCGTTTACATTTTTAATGTGAGTTACTGCTTCTGCAACGTTTCCCGTTCCTGGTTCTCCTTTAGTTCTTATCATTGCAGCTCCTTCTTCTATCCTACGTAATGCCTCACCAAGATTTCTTGCTCCATTTACAAATGGTGTAGTAAAGTCCCACTTCCAGATGTGATGTAATTCATCTGCAGGAGTCAATACTTCTGATTCATCAATCATGTCCACGTTTGTTTCTTGCAAAACTCTTGCTTCATAGACGTGCCCTATTCTGCATTTTGCCATTACAGGTATCGTGACAGAGTCCATAATTTCTTGAATAATGCGTATGCTAGCAGTTCTTGCAACACCACCTGCCTTTCTTACATCAGATGGAAGCTTGTCTAAAACCATTACAGAAACTGCTCCCGCATCTTCAGCTATCTGAGCTTGCTCGACTGTTGTAACATCCATCACCACTCCATTTTTCAGCATGTGAGCAAGGCCACGCTTTAAGGTTGATGTGCCGCGTTTGATCGAGTATGATTCTATCTCCTCATTAATGATTCCTTTTGAGTCTGTAATGTCACCAGAAAGTGGTATCATATGTAATGTTTCATGTGAGTGTTATTTATTCTATTATTTCGCTAATTATTCCATCAAGCTCTGATTTGACTGCGTCGATAAGAGGTGGGATGAATTCATCAGTTGCATTCTGTTCTGGCCATTGAATACTTTTTGATCTGCCGTTAAGTATTATCTTTACTCCAAACTTTTCAAATTCATTAACATCGTTTCTTATAGAAAAAGAATCTTTTGGAATTTGCATAAATCCTGTCTCTTTTATTAGTGCGGTCAATTTCTTCATCTTTGATTTTTCTAGTGTATATTTTATGTCAGGTTCTGGGTAACCATTTATTGTTACACTATACCTAACATTTCCATCATTTTGAATCGTTAAAAGCTCGGTTTTCTGTGCTCCTATGCTTTCAGTTAATCCAAAAATAACTTTCTTTAAGTGTTGTTTACTATATTCAATCGAAATTACATCATTTGAATCTGCTGCAGTTATTGGAATTTCTGGTTTGGTTATTTGTGGTAACACAATAAAAATTGCAGCAAGTACTGGAATAGCCCCCAGTAAAAGTAGTAAGAGACGAGTCATTCTATGTAAATTTGTCTTCAGCGAATATATTGAGATGGTTTTGAGCTAAATTTTGTACAATCATCCTCTAATTGCAAAGATCGAGTTATAACAAATAAATCTTCATTGGTTAAGTAAATTAAAATTCGAGTGCTTTCATCTCAATTACGTGGGGTCGTAGCCTAGCCAGGCATGGCGACAGGATAGATCACATGATCACCGCTA
>CAYZOW010000020.1:3692-19119 GCA_964480245.1 uncultured Nitrosopumilaceae archaeon
TTGGAGCTGTAGTGACCCGTGTGTCACCGGTTCAACTCCGGTCGGCCCCACCATTTCTGATCTTCATTTGTAAGAACAGTTATAAGCTAAAAGCGAGGAAGATAAGTTAGTTATGGCGGCTACAAAATCTTCATTCACATTAAAGAGAATTTGGGGTAAATTGATTTGAGTCGCGGAAATTTTCCAAGTTTTGGTGCCTCTAAGACAGGAACTTATGTCTCTGCACTAAAAAACTACAACCTGCCACACTTTATTCTTGAAAAAGTAGCGGGAGACTGTGAGTCCGAGCTAATTAAAAAAGGCAGGATTGAAGATCGGCTGCAAAGTATGAATGACTCTGCTCTTCAACTCCTTCACAAAGTTTTTGTTGATTGTGAGGAAGATTCCGATGGGCTTTATGCAAATTATCGTTTTTGTGCTTATATTTCAAGCATGTTTCACAAGTGTGAGATTTTACTTAATGAAAAAATTCAAGGTGCATCTGGCAAAATGCACAAGGTGCCAGTTGCAGTAAAGAACAATGGCATGTACATTGCAGTTGGCTTTAACAAATCAACTGGCGGTCCTATAACCAAAAAGGAGACAACAAAATTCTATGAAATTGTGGACGACATCAAGAAAGGTGAGCATGGCAATCTCCTTACAGATGGCATTTATGCTTCTTCGGTGGGTTTTGAAGGCGGGGCGCTTGTAAATCTTGAAAAGTTAAGCAAATCACGTAAAAGAGATCCAGAAAACAAGATAGAGTTCAAGACCGCGAGTTTTGAAAACCGAATATTTTCTGTGACAAAATGCTAGCCTTTTACAACCATTTGATGCCTGCTATTTCGTAATACTTTTCTTTTGCACGTGAGTGTCTTGGCCTAACATGTAATACAGCACTACAACAAGGGCATTTTGATCCTCCACACTTGAAATAGACACCGCATACACCACATCTCTTTTGACCATTCATGTAACGAAAGATTGTTTTTCCAAGTGAACCTTTAAAAGTTGTTTTGCATTCTCCTCTACAACTTAACATAATTTAGTGTAAAATTTTAAGATTAAAAGAAAGTGGTGATTCTACTATAACCGAAAACTAGATGTATCAAGTGTTGAAAAAGTTGTAAGTTTAATAGTTTTTGTAAACATGTTATCATAGTATTCAAACGGCAATGACGCAAAAAGATGCTTATCCCAGATATCGTGTACGAGCTCGACATACTGTTTGCTGCCAACTTGTCTCAGAAATTCATGGGCAAGCTCATGTGAAACCTTTGTACAGTTTTTTTCTGCAAGAAAGGAAATATCATCTCTTTGTGGGCTCTGCTGCCACCAGATCATGCCAAAGTTTTCTGCGTGATAGCCTTCACATGTACAGTCAGTCCACAATGGCCTAAAGTAGCACAAGTAAAAGTGATAAATACTTTCCCCTCTTTTTCTATGGTCCTCAAGAAGTGAGTTGACATCAGCCCGATTAAACAAACGGCCTGGTTTTACCGGCATTTGGTCTGTCTTTACATCTACTTTTGCTGAAAAAGTTTTTTCAATCCATGACTTGTAAAATTGCGCCATTCGTGAAATATATTCAAATTCCCAAGATCTCTTTTCTAATTCGTCCTGTTTTATAACAAAAATGAAATGTACAAGCACATTTGCAAAAATTGAACCCAAAGTTAAAGGTCTTTGCATTGAAAATATGGATACACAAAAAGTGGATGGGTTAACTTTGGCCTTCGATTCCCATCAAAGTTAGAGTAGAACGAATTTTTTCGATTTTACGGATTTTCCATGTTATTACTTCTCTTAACGCTTCTACTGATGGCGATTCGATCTTGGCCAAAATATCATATGCACCAAAGGTGCCATGCACTTCTTTAACACCATCAATGGATTTCAGTTGTCCTATTATGGCTTCTTCAGAACCAAGTTCACAATTTATTAAAACATATGCTGTTGCCATGTTATAGTTATACAAGGCAAATATATCAATGGATCTATCGCACAGTTTGTCAAAAATATATTTAACAAAATGTTCCCCGGCTCTGACCCACAAAAAATCATTGGTAGCTTTAGCGTACCCTCATTTTTGTTCTTGTGCCGGGGTGCCCATGTCGCACGGCTGGGTGGACCAAAAATCATGTTATATCATTCCAGTCCGTCTGCGTGCATTTGAGGGCACAATGGTTTGTTACCTAGTCAAATATTAATCCAGTGAGCTTTATTTCAAAGCCAGCAATAGGAATTCGCAGCTTAAAGTTTTCAATAACTTCGGGAGAAATCTCACCAATAACACCAACTGTCCTATTGTTAACATGTACTTCTGCAGTTCTGCCTACTGAAAACATTGGGTACAATGACATTATGGTTGTGCAATTCATACCAAAGCCCATCTTAAGAACTGCCTGCAAGACAGATTTTACTTCACTAAAGCTAACATCGTTATGACCACATACGCATGCAAGGTGAGTCTCTTCTTGAACTTCATGAGTTTTTGAAAAAACTGTACCAGTTTCAAATAGCTTTTGTGGGTAAGGTTCATGTATGTTTCTAGACAAAGTGTCTATCAACCCTGGCAGTATTGCGTCACGCAGAATTGTGCGCTCTTGACTTTTAGAATCTACAACTGAGATAATCTTTGATTGATCTCGTTTTGTAAAATCATATTGGACCTGTTTACTTACAAGACCAAAATTCATTACTTCCAAGTAACCAAGACCTACCATCACAGAACTTATGGAATCTAAGGCTGTTGTGATCTTGTTTTTCTGTCCTGCCAAAATAGACTGAGGAACTGTCGGCTCAAGATTTTCTATTCCATATCCCAAAGCAACCTCCTCTACAAGATCCATTGGACCAAAAATGTCTGTTCTATATCGGGGAATTGTACAGATTATTTTGTTTCCTTTTGGATTTGCATCCAGTCTGCTTTTTCGAAGTGAAGATGCAATAATAGTTGAATTGAGATCAAGACCAAGTATTTTGTTTACAAGATCAACTTCTAGTACTATATTTCTAGAATTCAGCGATGGTGTGGAATTATTTGCTCCTGAAATTTTCACTGAAAAGAGGTTGAAGTCCGCTTCTTGAAGTGTGTTTGATACTACTGCAAGTGTATCTTCAGCGGCATTTTTATTGATAGTCGTAACTTCGATTAGAATATTTTTCGTTTTTTCTGATACTGTTGTAAGAGCCGAATTTATTATCGGAGGAAATGAAATTGTATTACCAGCTGAATCTAAAATAATAGGCACTCTAGCAGCGTTGCCAAGTATATTACCGTATTTCTGTCCAACATCGGTTTTTTCAATGATTTCTGTAACCGTCATCTCAGAGGATGATGCAAGAGGAACAAATCTATGATTCCTGTTTACGGTTGTGTAGGTAAGGGGAAATGAAATTTTGTCAAGATCATGAATGCCAATAGATGCCTTCTTTCGTTTTCTTCCTATGCCATTGTGCAGATCCTCCTGCATAGTGATTATCTGGCTTATTGTTTCGTTATCGAGTTTTCCATTTTTTGCAACAATGCCAGTAATAAACGGCCTTACTTTTCTGACAGAGGAATTAACGTTGATTACATATTTTCCTTTGGTGATTTTGAGTCGAGGCATGCCTCGTTTGATCCCAAGAAGTCCTTGCAGACCTGAAGCTATCCCATAGTCTGTAGAGTAGTCAGGTCTGTTTGGACTATATTCTACACTTATGTGATCCTGTGTCTGTTCTTCTATATCTAATCCAATGAATGGTAGTGTTAAGATGATTTTTTCCTTTGATGTTTTTTTCCCAACGAGTTTTTGTAGTCTATTAAAATACAAGGTTACTACTGGCATTTTGGCACACTCCTTAACCATCCAAGGTTATTGCTGTAAAGTTCACGAACATCATCTAATTCAAATTTTAGCATGGCTATTCTTTCTATTCCTCCTCCCCAAGCAAGTACTGGGTTTGTTATACCAAGGGGTTTTGTGACTTCGGGTCTAAAAATTCCCATCCCAAAGAGCTCTACCCACTTGCCAAGTCTTTCGTTATACACCATTGACTGCAAAGAAGGTTCTGTATAAGGAAAGAAAGTAGGCCAGAATTTGATTTTTTTGAGTCCCATCTTGTAGTAGAACTCACGTTGCAACCCCATCAAGTCTCTAAGTGTTACATTCTTACCTACTACTACTCCTTCTACCTGATTAAATTCTACTAGATGTTTGTAGCTTACTTTCTCATTCCTAAACACCCTGCCTACAGAAAATATTCTTGCTTCATCAGGCTTTGTGTCTGCCAGATGCCTTATTGTTACACATGTTGCATGGGTTCGTAAAACCAGTCTTTTTGCTTCTTCAAGCTTCCAGTTGTATTTCCAACCTTTTTTGTGAGATGCCGATACCTTTGATATCTGAGCTGGAGTAGCAACCTTGCTTGCATACATATTCTTAAGATAAAATGTATCTTGCATTTCGCGCGCAGGATGGTCTTGTGGCGTAAAAAGCGCATCAAAATTCCAAAAGCTTGGTTGGGTAAGAGTTCCAAGTATTTCTGTAAATCCAAGACTGACAAAAATTTCTCTAACTTCATCTATGACGTCATGTAACGGGTGTGATCTTGCAGCAAAAATTTCTAGTGCAGCAGCTTCTACATCAATTGGTGCAAGAGAAATTTCTTTTCCCTTTCCACTTGTAAGCATCTCAGTTGTAAGCTTTCTTTCTCCTCCGCTCTCAGATGGTTTTGTTGCAGTCTCAAGTCCTTGCGCTGTTAGATTTACTACTTTAGATTTTACTGAATCAAGAATAACAAAATCTGGTCTTTTTTTTAGAGATTCAAGTGCAGCCTTGTTTTGTATTTCTGAAACTTGAATTCTACCTCTTTCAGCCAAAAGATGAATTAGTTCTTCTTCTGATGAAGGTTTGTCATCTTTTAGAGATATTATGTTTGAGCTCTGTTCTTTTGTGATCTCAATCCATCCATTTTGCCTTGCATTTGCTATAGCTGCATTAAACTCTGATTTAGGAGCAGCATCTCTTGCCATCTCAAAAGTGCAAACCTTGTGCTTAGCAAGGTAATTTACAAGCCTTCTTTCAGGAAGGCCTTTCTCCAGTGCTTCTTTGCCATTCTTCCCAAGACTGACAGAAAATACTGTGGATTCATTAATTTCTACCAGATTCTTGTATTTGAGCCATTCAATACCTCTTCTTACTTGGTCCATAGCAAGATGAGCGTTTTTTGCAAGTTCTTCGTAAGTTAGGTTTGGCGTCTGCTTTAGTGTTTTGATTATTTTATGTTCTATTGGATGAAGAACTTGTGACATTATCACAAAGAGCAGAAAAGACTTTTTAAACCTTAACCTGTCTGAATGATGAATGTCTGGTAATGAATTCACAGTCACTCCTTGGAGTGTCGAAGGAGACATTGACTATGACAAACTCGCACAAAAATTTGGAACCGAAAAAATTTCTCCTGAACTGCTTGACAGAATAAAAAAGATAACAGGCGAGCTGCATCCAATGCTAAAGCTAGAATATTTTTTTAGCCACAGAGACATGGATAAGATTTTGTCTGAATATGAAAAGGGAAACAAGTTTTATCTTTACACCGGTCGAGGCCCTTCTGGTTCGGTCCATATGGGTCATCTGTTACCTTGGGTTTTCACAAAATATCTACAGGAAAAATTTGGTGTAAATTTGATTTTTCAGATTACAGATGATGAAAAATTCCTCTACAGTGATGAGAAATCGTTTGATGACGTATCAAGATATACAAATGAAAATATTCTTGATATAATTGCGGTAGGTTTTGATCCCAAGAAAACCAAAATCCTAATAGATTCTAAGGATATCAAACAGATATATCCAATTTCTCTTGAGATTGCAAAAAGGATAACATACTCTACAGTCAAAGCAGTTTTTGGCTTTCAAAATTCTACAAACATTGGTATGATTGGCTTTCCCCCAATTCAAGCTGCACCTTGTTTTCTTCCTTCTGTAATTGAAGGCAAGCCTACACCAGTACTCATACCTGCTGCCATAGATCAAGACCCCTATTGGCGCGTAACAAGAGACATTGCAGAGAAAATAGGATATCCAAAACCTGCTCAGATACATTCCAAATTCCTGCCGGGTCTTGGTATGAGGGGGAAGATGTCTTCGTCTATTCCAGAAACTGCCATCTTTACAACTGATGATGAAGAAATGGTTGACAAAAAAATTTCAAACTCGTTTACAGGCGGTCAGCCTACTGTTGAAATGCAACGCAAACTTGGGGCCAACTTCAATATCTGCCCTGTTTTTTGGTATTTACGCTACTTTTTTGATTCTGAAAAAGATTCCAATGAACGAGCAAGAAAGTGTAAAAGCGGTGAGCTTTTGTGTGGGGAGTGCAAAGCCGATCTACAGAATGCTGCAAAACCTTTCATCGTAGACTTTAAGAAAAAAAGAGAAAAAGCAAAAGATCAAGTAGACAAATTTTTGTTTAAATAATAAAGATGAAAAAAAGAATTTTTTGTGAAGATAAATACGAAGCACAGAAACTTTCAAGTCTGATTTATGTCAAAGAAGACAAAGAAATGTTCATCACTGGAATTTTGGAAGTTATCGACAATGAAATGATTGTGTCACTTAAAGACAAATCTGCTCATAGTATTCTTTTAAAGGACAGATACGAAGCTGAGTCTTTTGCTGATTTTATTCAATCGGTTATTGAAAAAAATCATAAAATAACAAATACAATAGTTAGTGAAAATGCCGTTGAAATCACAAAAGAATGAAAACTATACTAGAGTTTTATTCATCTCATCAGTCATCATTTCTTGAACTTTAAGAAAATATAATCTAGTCGAATATGGCATCTCGTCTATGTTGTTATTTATTGCGATCATAAAATACATTACAGCACGTTTTGATATATCCACGTTGAACTTCATGTGAAGTATAGGATCCTGTTTAACGTTTATCTTGTTAACTAGCCATGGAGGTGCCATCTCTTTTGCTTCTTCTACCACCTTTTTGTACCAATAAGCGATATTTTCAGGGTTAAGACCCTCTTTTAACTCTGTTACTTCAGTCGATATTTTGTTTAGCATGTGGTTGACTAACTTTTTCATTGTTTGACCCTAGAGCTTTTCGGATTTAGCCCAATTACTCAAAGATAGACAAGTTATTTGTCAATTCAGCACAAGTTACCAGCAGAATCTATCTCAGAATTTTTAATTCGTGTTGTTGAGATGCGCTTGCCATCCTTTGCAAGTATTAGTGGAACGCTAACAATTTGTACGGAAGCAAGGTGTCGTTGACGCCGTAATTCATTTAGTATTTTGCCCTTTCCCGTTGTTTCTTCACTTACAACCAAGGCTTCTACTGCACCTTCTAGAACTGCAGGACCAAAATCATTGTCAAGTTTACTTATCTCATAATGTGAATTTGGAAAATTTTCCTTTATTGTAGACTCAAGTAATTCAAATCTTTGAGAATGGTTGTGCAAAAGATGCTTACCTTTTTTTGTTGCCAGCTCATCACTAGTAAGACCAATTATAACCTTTGATGAGATAGAAAATCCTTTTTGCAGCAATGCGAGGTGTCCCTTGTGTATTATATCAAATGTTCCACCAAGAGCAACTAGTTTGAATTGCGACATGAAAGTACTTTGTCTTCTTTTAAATTAACTCTATTGAACAAGCATCAGGTTTATTATAGAACTTGGACTGGAAAGTGCCATTGCGTTCAGATCCCAAACATATACTTCTATAAAAAATGCCCCATCACTCTCAGGAACCCAGGTTACAGAAGGATTTTGCCTTTCTGCTCCGTGAAATACACCTTGTGCTACACCTATGAATTCGACACCACCTCCAACACGTTTAATCTGCACATAGCAGACATACGGTTGTTCGGTGGATTGATCAGCTGCATACTTTATCCATATACTACTTGTTATGTTGACTTGACTGCCCACAGGTATTGTGCTGTACTTGTTGCCTTGTGGATCTGTAACAGAAATATCAGCTATTGTAACAAGTTTTGTAAGCGAACTTAGTTTTACTTTGATATCTTTAACATCAACCAATGGGGATTGAAAATTATCAGACTCTGCAAGAAGCTTATATGATCTTGTGATTGGACTTGGAGTAGAGGTCATACTAAAGTTAGCTATCTTCCCAGGATCAATATTATCTGGTAGTGGGGTTGCTGTTACAATATCAACAACCCTATCAAATGCATCATATGAAAGTAGGTAAATTGTTGTGCCAGTTGTAGGTGTTATTCCACCGTTTATGATGGTTCCTGAAAAGGTAAGTTGATCTGAAATTTGTAGAGTGCTAGCTGAAATTTGCAATGCTTGTGGTCGTGCAGGTGAAGAATTGAACCCTGTTAAATTGATTGAAACGTCTGTTATTGTTGGATCCTTTTTTGTTGAGATAATAGAGTAGGGAGCTTTCCCACTAGGGGGTACAATCTTGAGCAAAGTGGTGCCAGTCTTATATTCTAGAATTTTCCCTTTTTCATCGTAAAAGGAAACACCAAGTCTGACTCCGGTTACTGGAAAGTTATTTGTGTTTTGCACCTCGCCTATTACTACAGTTGAGCCGTCTTCTGCTTTGTAGCTGTATGTAGTTAGGACTGTAACTGTCAAACTGCTACTTGGTTGAGTATATTGTGCCCATACAGGTATTGGTACAACCATGGATAATACTAGCAAAACGGCTAGAATAGTTTCCTTCATACACTAATACTAGTCAAAAAGTGATTAATCACGTACAATATATCATAATCTAAACAACGTGCATTAGAAGGTTTTACTAAACTCTAGTTAGATCAAAAGATAAGAAAAAGATGTTAGGATGTTAATACGTCTATTTTCTGCTTTTACGAGCGGTAATTATGCCCCAGTATACTAGACCAGGTGCCAATCCCACTATCAAAGGAATGTAAACTGCTACTTCTTCGGCTGGCATTTTCGAATTCTCCTATACAGCAGGGAACCAATATAATATTTAAATCCATCTTTCATAGATGCTGTTCGTCTTTCGTGGATTAAGCATTTCATTAAGCCTATTAAAGTTGTACGACAGCGTTCTGAACCAAAAAAGATGTAGAACGTGCACCTCCTAAAAACGACAAATGGACTGGTGGGGATTTGAACCCCAGACCCCCCGCGTGCAAGGCGGGTATTCTACCGCTGAACTACCAGCCCATTACAGGGAATGCAAGTCGTGTAGATTTTAATTGTTGCCTTTGTTTAGGCAAAGATTTTATTGATATGATTCAAACAATTTTTGTGGTATTATTAAAATCAGAACTTGTCTTAAAGACGGGTGACAAAGCACCTGACTTTGAACTTTTAGGAATAGATGATAAAAAGCATTCACTTACGGAATTCAAAGATTACAAGGCCTTGCTTGTGGTTTTCATGTGCAACCATTGCCCATATGTACAGGCAAAGACAAAGGTACTAGTCGAGATTTATGACAAATTCAAGGATAAAATTGTGATGATAGGAATAAACAGTAATGATCCCATAAACTATCCAGATGACAGCTTTGAAAATATGAAAAAGTTTGCAAAAGAAAGAGGGATTAAGTTTTCATATCTTGTGGATGAAACTCAACAGGTTGCAAAAAAGTATGGGGCGGTTTGTACACCGGATCCGTTCCTATTTGACCATGAAAGAAGGCTTGTCTTTCATGGCAGGATAGATAATGCCATGAGCCCAGAAGATGTTACTACAGAAAAAACGATGATTCTTAACATAGAAAAGGCGCTACAAGGAAAGAAAATAGAGAAAGATTTTGATCCATCTATGGGTTGTTCCATCAAGTGGAAAAGCCAGCAAACTTAAATGACCGTTGCTTTGGGAAATTTCTTGGGCCGATAGCTCAGCTTGGCTGGAGCGTTCGACTGATAAACTTTTCAGATATCGAAAGGTCGTGGGTTCGAATCCCATTCGGCCCACTTTTGTTATAGAAAAGATTTATCTTCTTCATGAATCTACGAACGAATAGTACCTGATGGAAGAGAAATTTGTTACAGTCGGTGCAAACAAGATTAGGTATCTTGAGGAAGTGGGATCAGATGGCAATGTTGTTCTTGTTCATGGTCTTGGGGCCTCTGCTGAAAGGTGGGAATATGTAATTCCACGTCTTAGTAAAAAATATCACGTAATTGCCCCTGATCTCATAGGATTTGGCTATAGCGACAAGCCTTCTGTTGACTATACACCAGAGTTTTTTGCAAAATTCCTCTTTGATTTTTTGGATACGCTTGGTATCACTAAAACAAGTTTAGTTGGCTCATCACTTGGAGGCCAAATTATTGTAGAATGTGCAATAACCCAAAACAAGATAATCGAAAAAATTGTCCTAGTATCCCCTTCAGGATTCATGAAGCAATCCACTCCTACCTTAGACGCCTATATGATGGCAGCCCTCTATCCAAGCCAAGATGGTGCAAAGACCGCCTTTCAGATGATGGCAGGACCAGATAAAGAGATAGACGCACGTACCATAGATGGTTTTGTTCAAAGGATGACACTTCCAAATGCAAAACTGGCCTTCATGTCCACGGTTTTAGGTTTTAGGAACTCTGCTGTTTTATCAGAAAGACTTGGACAGATAATTGCACCAACCTTAGTCATATGGGGAAGGCATGATTCCCTTATTCCCATCAAATATTCAAAGGAATTTCTTTCATCTATCAAAAATTGCCAATTTGCTGAGATGGAAGACTGTGGTCATACCCCCTATGTTGAAGATCCAGCAAAATTCTCGGAGATTCTGCTTAAATTTTTGAACCAATGATTGGTTTTAGATACCAAATAAAACCATAAGTATATATACCGATGTTGGCAATAATAACCTATGAACGGTAATAATAACCCATATGAACCAGCAGCTATGTTTAAGGAGTGGATACAAAAAGGTGGAAAGGCCCAGATGGATTTCATGAAAACCTTTGGCTCAATGATGAGTCAAAAACAGGAATTCGATCCGGTAGAGACTTTAAAAGAGATTGCAAGCAAGAACGCAAAAGCCCAGTCGGACTTTATGGAAAACGTTGGAAACATGCAATCAAAAGCAATGGACAGTGCCTTTAAACTTGCACAGTCGTTGCCACAATTTCTGTCATGGGGCGCATTTAAGACATCAGTTGGAAGCAATGGAAGAATTTCGATTCCCGAAGCGGAAAGAGATGCCCTTGGACTAAAAGAGGGAGACCTCGTTCAAGTAGTAATCATTCCTATCGAGAAAAAATCAAAAAAAAGTGAGGTGAAAAAATGAGTAAGACAACAGCACAAGAATCAAAAGAGATCTATACAGTATTCAAGCAGAACATAGACAAGTACTTTGATGAAGTAGAAAAGACAACACCGCAGTATCTACAATCTATAACAAATCTTCAGCAAGAATACACTGCAGCATGGAAAAATGCAATAGAATCAGTTATTTCACTACAGCAAGAATTTGCAACAAAAGCTGGAATAAACACAAACGTACCAGCAGTTGTGGTAAAGCTGATAAACGATACAACTGAAGAAATGATCAAGGCACGAACAGTACAAAATAAAGTAGTATTAGCTGCAATTGACACAACAAAACAAAATGTCAAAACATTCAACGATAATGCAAAAGCATTCGCTGAACTAAACGAGAACATACTACAATCCTGGATCTCTGCATGCACACCTACACGAAACTAGTGTAAGGAGCTTTTCCTTTTTTATTTATTAGATCTTTCTTTTAGCCACTCACCAAGCTCTGGAAGTACATTTTTTTGTGAAAACGAGCTTGCTATCATGCCAACATGTCCTGTAGGATAGATTCTAAGAGTCTTATCCTCGCTTCCAACAGCATAGTGTAAGGGCATACTACACTCTGGAGAGACAAGATGATCTCCTACTGCCACCTGTGTAAATATTGGCATTGTGATGTTTTTAAGTGACACAAGCTTCCCACCAACATACATTTTGTTTTGAATCAGTAAGTTATCTTGGTATATGTCCTTGATCCACTGTCTGAAAAGTTCTCCAGGAACTGGTGGTGTATCATTTAACCATTTTTCAACACGCAAAAAGCTATCAACGTAATTTTTGTCGTCAATGTTTCTGAAAAAGTTAATGTACTTTTCTATTCCCTGCTCAAAGGGTTTGAGAACAGAAAAAACATAATACATGAATTCTGGAGGCATGTTACCAATTGTTTCTACCATATTGTCCACATCAACATGCCTAGCAAGATTGCCAACAACGGTTGTATCATGCTTACCATCAATTACTGGAGCAGTAACAATTAGGTTTTTGATCTTATTTGGGTGAAGTGCGGTATACACTGTAGCCAGAGTACCACCTGTACAGTATCCCTGCATCGATACCTTGTTCACAGAGGCTTCGTTACATACAAAATCTACACAGTTGTCAATGTAGCCGTTTACATAATCATCAAAACTAAGATATTTGTCAATATTAGACGGTGTTCCCCAGTCTATCATGTAGACATCATATCCTTGGTTGAGGAGATTTCGAACCCAACTCTTGTGAGGTTGTATGTCCAAAATATGGTATCTGTTTACGAGCGCATACACTATAACAAGTGGAGTTTGGTGTTGTTTTTGTGTTGGAGAATTAAAGTGAAGCAAACGAATTTTGTCTTCTGAATATGCAACATCGTAAGGGGTCATTTCAAGATTGATTTCATCAGGAGCTGGCACCATTTTTGGTGCTTCAATCATATTTTTGTTAAATTTAAAAAATTCAGCAACAAGCTTAGGATCTATTTTTAATTCATTTTCCATTATTCTTCACCTTAGTTTTGTGGCCATTTTTTTCTAGCTTGCTTATTCGTTTTCGTAATGAATACAATTCTTTGTAAATTTCGTCTATGTCATTTTTAGTTGGAATGTTTGCTGTTTCAAGCAAGACAGAAAGCATCTTGTTCCAGTGTTTTGATAGTTCAAGTTCACTTGATATTAATTTACCAAAGTTTTCACCAAATTTCTCCGAGTCAAAAAGTTGCGTAAAATCATTCTCAAATATATCAATCCATACACGCTTTGATGCTTCAAGATGTTCCATGTCTTGTGGGATTTCAGGGATTTTTTTATTGACTCTCTTTTGTGCTTCAATCCACGTATCTGAAAGCTGTTTGTAGTATTCGGCAAGTCTTGTGTTAAATTCTGTTAGATCCTCGTTTGTCTCTATCATTTCTGTGGCAAGTTTTTTGGACTGCATAGCAAATTTTCGCATTGGTCCTGCCGATGTTAATGCAGACGGCTTGCTTGCCATGAGATAGACTATGTCTGTCCAGAATAACGAAAGGTGTTTGTAATACTCTAGTGGTTTTTTATAATCTGGTTGGGCTACCATGTCAATGATAAATAAAAGATCTCAATAAATAGATCGTCTTTTAAACTGATTCTGTTGATATACAATCTAGCAAGAGATTGCATGTTCTCTCATAGGAGAAGACCTCATGGACTTTGAGGCCACATGCAAAAAGGTCATGGATGTAGACTCGAAGATAAGATTTGCAGGAATGATAAACGATAAGGGTAGACTTATTGCTGGAGGTATGAAGGAAGGCAAGAAGCCACTTGAGGATACAAAAGATGATGAGATGTTGTTTATGGAACTTGTTTTACGTACAAAGATGAGACACGAGTTTGACAAACAACTAGGACCAGTAAAGTTTGCAATGTCATATAGAGAAAAGGCGGTGGTGATGAGCTTTCCACTTGATGAACATGTCATGCTAGTATCAGCTGATACGGGAATTGACTTTGCAAAAGTTCCCTTTAAGATATTAAAAATTTTAAGTCGCTAAAGCTGCGAGCTTTCGTAAATGGTCTGGCACCACTGCAACGCAGTTTCCAGATCCTCTGATACAAAGTCTGCCTTGACCTTTGTCTTTTTTGCAATGTTTGTACAAAGAACTAGATGTAAAGTCTTGCCAAACTTTGTCTTGGTTGTGTTGATCGCCTCCGAAAAAAACTTTAGTCCGCCTTCTACTGTTGAAAATATTACAATTATCATTAGACCTTGCTTTTTGGTCCATATCTTGTTTAGGAATTTTTGCAGATCAATATCAAACATAACATCTATTGCAGAAGACATGTCTCCAAGTTGTGATACTTTCCAGCCTCCAACATGAAAGGCCGCAGAAGCCGCTTGTGCCAAAAGTGTTCCCTGAAAATCCGTAGAGAAAACTATCGCATTCTTTTTAGGATCACTCTCTACCTCAGTCAGATTAACAATCTGTATAGAGTTTGAAATTATCCCATCAAGAAAATTTTTTTCTGATTTGCTAATTTTTCCCTTATTATATGAATCTTGGACAACTTCTATGGCATGAACAATTACCTCTGTGATGATTTTTGCCGGGGGTGCTCCAGAATGAAGTGAATTTCTAAGTATGTTATGAGTTTCTTTGTGCGCACCTGAAAGGAGGTATTGCAGGTATTTGTTTTTAACCTGAAAGAAGTCTGCAGGAAAACGGAGCTGATCCACTCCTTCTTCCATAAACCACAAGTTTACACTTCCGACATTTTTTTGCCTTACAAGGCCTTCTGCTGCAAAGACCTTAAGGTATTTTGTTATGGTAATTCTGTTGATTCTAAGCTTTTCAGCTAGCTCAATGCCAGAAAGACCTGTCTTTGAATCACGTAAAACATCAATTAGTTTTTCCTTTATCTTCTCAACTTGATAGCTACGAGCCACGAGTTTTGAAAAATGTTCTTCTCGTATAAAGCATTACCAAAAACTAAACCAACGGGGGGTTGTAGATGCAGACCCCACCCTGTTGGTCTGGTACTTTGGCGTGGTCTGTAGTCTGTTACGAGCGCACGCTTCAAAAAGCAATTATAATAAATAAAAAATGCGTAGCAATAATACTAAATACTTAAAAACAAGATTTCGGGTTTTTGAAGAACCATATTATCACGTACTAGCATCTACCATTGGATTGATCAGAAATTTAATCCCAGAAACATTAAATACTTGGAGTACTTGAAAGTACGGTAAGGTATAAGTAAAATGCCAAAAGCAGGTTTCAAATCAATAACAGTCTCAGAAGTTGTATACAACAAGTTCCATGATGTTTACAAGAAGAACAAACAAGACCTTGCGATGAAGGGTATCAACAGCTTCGCAGGATACATTACCTACATGATGGAGGATCTGATGCAAAAGGATGAAATCTTTGCAAGGTATGCACCTAAGCTAGAGAAGATTGCTGTAGATGACAACAGGGTTGTAGTTAAAGACAATATCAAAAACAGAATTGCAGAGGTTGCGATTCAAAATGGTGAGTTGTACTGTATGCTGTGTGAGGAAAAAGATTGTTTTCACATAGGCTTTGTGTTTTCGCTTCCTGATATTTACGAAGTTCTAAATGCAAAGGGAATAAAGCACCAAAAATAAAAAAAGTGCAGGAGGTGGGATTTGAACCCACGAACCCCTAAGAGACGGGATC
>CAYZOW010000021.1:0-2362 GCA_964480245.1 uncultured Nitrosopumilaceae archaeon
TCAGGTGTACGAAGATACTACTGGTTTAAGGCCTGGTGAGAAAGTCATTAATACAAAACGTCCACTTTCAATGCAGCTTGGGCTAGGACTTTTAACTTCAATTTATGATGGTATTCAAAGACCGCTTGATGTTTTGCGAGCACAAAGTGGTGACTTCATCAGCAGAGGAAATATCATTCCCGCATTTGATCAGACAAAAAAATGGGATTTTGTTCCATTAAAGAAAAAAGGTGATCATGTTTCTCCTGGTGAAATTATTGGTGAACTTCAAGAAACTCCATTGATAATGCACAAAATTATGATTCCGCATAATGTTGAAGGCGAACTCACAGACATATCTGAGGGGAAATACAACGTCAATGAAATTGTTGCATCAGTAAAGACAAGCGGCTCAAAAGTAGAAATTGGCCTATCAAGTTGGTGGACTGTTCGTACACCACGACCAGTGCTTCGCAAACTTCCTCCAGAAGAACCATTACTCACAGGTCAACGCGTTTTAGATACATTCTTCCCAGTTGCAAAAGGTGGTACTGCTGCAATTCCAGGACCATTTGGAAGTGGGAAAACAGTAATTCAGCAACAACTTGCAAAATGGGCAGATAGTAACGTCATTGTCTATGTAGGATGTGGAGAAAGAGGAAACGAAATGACCGAAGTTTTGTCAACTTTTCCAAAACTAGAAGATCCTAAATCAAAACGCCCACTAATGGAGCGTACAATACTTGTTGCTAATACTTCTAACATGCCCGTAGCAGCACGTGAAGCAAGTATCTACACTGGAATTACAATGGGTGAATATTATCGTGATATGGGATATGGTGTAGCTTTGATGGCAGATAGTACCTCTAGATGGGCAGAAGCGCTCAGAGAAATTTCAGGAAGATTAGAAGAGATGCCTGGTGAAGAAGGATATCCGGCATATCTTGGAAGGAGATTGGCAGAATTTTATGAAAGAGGAGGAAAAGCTATTGTTATTTCCCCAGAAGAAAGAGTAGGCTCCTTAACTTTGGTAGGAGCAGTTTCACCTCCTGGTGGAGACTTTTCAGAACCAGTATCACAAAATACACTAAGGGTTACAAGAGTTTTCTGGGCTTTGGATGCAAGCTTGGCATCTAGAAGACATTTTCCCGCTATCAACTGGCTTACAAGTTATTCGTTGTATGCTGATGACATGGGAGAATGGTACAAAAATAATGTAGCAAATGATTGGATTGCTCTAAGAAAAGAAGCTCTCGAAATTTTACAGCGAGAATCAGAATTACAAGAAATTGTTCAATTGGTAGGTTATGATGCATTACCAGAACCAGAAAAAGGAATTTTGGATACTGCGCGCTCTATTAGAGAAGACTATCTACAACAAAGTGCGTATGATGAAGTTGACACTTATACATCAATTAAAAAACAATACCAACTGCTTTCAACAATTTTGGAATTTGGTAGAAAAGAAAATAATGCAATAAAGAAAGGTGCAACGTCAGCAAAGATTGGTGCACTTGAATCTAGAAAAATGATATCTAAAATAAAATGGACTAAAGAAGATCAAGTTGAACAACTGGTCAAGGATACAAAAGCTACAATGGAAAAAGAATTCAACGGTCTAATGATTGAGGTGACTACCTAAATGTCAGGTGTAGCCTTTAAGACACTATCAAAGGTAGCTGGTCCGCTGATATTTGTAGAAGGTGTGCAAAATGCAGCGTATGGTGAAATGGTTGAGATAAAACTTGTTAATGGTGAACGACGCCAGGGACAAGTTCTTGACACTAGACAAGGTTTAGCGGTTGTACAGGTCTTTGGTCAAACTCTTGGTCTGACCACTTCGGGTACTTCGACAAAATTCCTTGGTGAAACAGCAAAGTTAGCTGTTTCTGATGAAATGCTTGGAAGAGTATTCGATGGACTTGGAAATCCTAGAGACAATGGACCAAAAATAGTATCAAAACAAAAAGTGGATCTTGTAGGTTCTGGTATAAACCCATACTCTAGAGAAGAACCATCAGAATTCATCCAAACTGGAATGTCAAACATTGACGGAATGAATACTCTTGTCAGGGGTCAAAAACTTCCAATATTTTCTGGTGCTGGTCTTCCGCATAATTTACTTGCAGCACAGATTGCAAGACAAGCAAAAGTTCTTGGTGGCTCTGAAAGCTTTTCTGTCGTATTTGCTGCAATAGGAATTACAAGCGAAGAGGCAAACTTTTTCGTAAAACAATTTGAAGAAAGTGGTGCTCTTGGAAGAACCGTGCTGTTTTTAAATTTGTCATCTGATCCTTCAATGGAACGTATACTTACTCCAAGACTTGCTCTGACAACAGCAGAATTTCTTGCGTACGAACGTGAAATGCACGTTCTTGTTATA
>CAYZOW010000021.1:2387-5810 GCA_964480245.1 uncultured Nitrosopumilaceae archaeon
CCGGATATATGTACACGGACTTGGCATCTCTTTATGAAAGAGCTGGAAAGATAAAGGGTCGACATGGTTCTGTAACACAAATTCCTATACTTACAATGCCTGCTGATGATATCACTCATCCTATCCCTGATCTTACTGGTTACATTACGGAAGGTCAGATAGTCATGAGTAGAGATTTGCACAGAGCAGATATTCATCCACCAGTAGATGTCCTAACAAGTCTTTCACGTTTGATGAATCAAGGTATTGGAAAAGGAAATACAAGAGAAGATCATCGAGGTCTTGCAGACCAACTTTATGCAGCATATGCACAAGGTAAAGATGCAAGATCACTGGCAGCTATAGTTGGTGAAGAAGCACTAAGTGATTTAGATAAGAAATCCCTGAAGGTTGCTAACAACTTTGAGAGAAAATTTGTCAACCAAGGCATGGATGAAAATCGTTCCATTGAACAAACTTTAGACATCGGTTGGGAGTTACTCAGCGATCTATCAGAATCAGAAATGAATCGTATTAAACCAGAATTCATTACAAAATACGGAAAAAGAGCCACAAAGGGCGGTACCTAGACTTTGCCATCAGTAATTAATATTCGTCCAACTCGTCTTGAATACATTCGTACCAAACGAAGAATAATTGTTGCACAAAAAGGATTAAAGTTACTAAAACTAAAACGTCAAGCATTAATTCTAGAATTTTTTAATGCAAGCAAAACTGCTGCTACATTAAGGAGTGGTTTACAATCTGAATTGATAAAGGGTTATCAAAGTATCAGGCTTGCAGAGATGCTTGCAGGTACAATGATACTAGAAAACGAAGCAATGAAAATTCCACAAATAACTAAATTACAAATTAAAGCAAAAAATGTAATGGGAGTTAGAATACCAAAATTAGAAGGTGGACAAAGTAGTACTGTCATAACAGAGCACATATTGGAGCTTCCTACCTCAATTAACGAAGCAATAAAGGCGTTTCAAAATGTTCACAAAATGGTTCTTGATGTTGCAGAAAAAGAAACCACACTACGAAAGCTTCTCTATGAAATAGAAAAAACCAAACGAAAATCCAATGCAATAGAAAACGTATTCATTCCAAGATTACAAAATGCAGTAAAATTCATTGTATTTAGGCTAGCTGAGATGGAACGTGATACATTCATCATGTTAAAAACAGTAAAGCGCAAGATGGGTGAAAGAGAACAAGAAAATATTCAAAGGGAGAAAGAAATACTTGCCAGCTAATTTTGCAAATCCGCAACAAAAGAAATTCTATCTTATTGTGAGGGCATTTAAAATTGGTAATATTCTCGGTACAATTACTATAGCACTGTATGCAATAAAGCATTTCTTATAGGTGTATAACATGTCAACACAAGAAAAATATGTTCATTCACTCAAACAAATTAAGGAAGCCGAAGGAAAAGCATGGGAGGAAATTCAAAATTTCAAGAAAAAAGTAACAGAAGATATCAAATCCTTTCAAATTGATACTGACAAAGCAATCGAGTCAGCAAAAACACAAGGCGAAAAATTAGTCGAAACAAGTATTGATCAAGCAAGAAAAAAGGGGGAAATTGAAGTAGACAAGATTATCGAAGAAGCAAAAGCAAAATCAAAAACTATATCGACACAAATTGATGAAAAAACTGTTAGTGGAATACTAGATATTTTGTTAAAAGGTGTAGAATAATGGTACTAAAACCTGCTCCAATGACAATGATGGCAGTCCTTGGTTTAAGAAAAGACAGGCAAGTTGTAATTTCGATTTTACATGATATGGGTATAGTACAATTGGAACCATTATCAAAAGATGTGGCTACCATGCTCAAAAATGAACGTGATAATGACCTTTACAGACAAGTCTCAGATCAACTCCTTAGAATCAGAGCATTCAAGACCGTTCTGCCCCCAATTCCAGTTACTTCCTGCCAGCATTTTCCAACAGTTGAAAACTTGATGCAAGCAGCAAAATCAATTGATATTGATGCTACGGTCACTTCTCTTGAACGGGAAAAAGAAAATCTCCTAACTAAAATCAGTGAAACTGAAAACAGCATCAATCTTGTTGAAGAATTTTCCTTTTTTCCAGAAGACCTAAACGTACTCCATCTGGCATTAGCTCACTCTTACTTTGGTCGTTTGGATTCGGAAAAATTTCCTGCTTTTAAGAAAGCATTAGAGGTAAACAATCAAGACGTTTTTCTTTATTCCAAAGAAGGAAAAGAAATTACACATTTTGTTCTTATTACATTCCCATACTTTCCTCCTCATGCTCTTGCTACTATTGTTCAAGAATACAATGTGAAACTTGAAGCAGTACCAAAACTCAATGGAACACCAGTTCAATTAAAGCAATCACTAGGAGCTGTTCTTAACGAGCTAACTAACAAATTAAAAGAAATTGATAGACAACTGGCAGAAATTTCTCAAAAGCATTATGCTAATATTGTTTGTATTGAAGAACAACTTGAAATCGAAAATAAAAAACTTGAAGTCATTGATAATCTTGGAGTAACATCTGATTCTTTTGCTTTAGAAGGCTGGGTCCCAAAATCAGAACTAGAAAAGGTTGAAACTAATTTAGACAAACATGCAAAAGGAACAATAGTTTACGAATTAGAAACTGAAGAAAAACCGCCAACATTATTTGCAAACCCGAAAAGATTCAAGTTGTTTGAATCCTTCATTAGATTTTATTCTCTTCCATCAGGCAAGGAATTTGATCCTACTTTAATTTTTGGTCTTCTCTTTCCGGTCTTTTATGGTATGATGGTAGGGGATGCAGGTTATGGTCTTGTGATCCTCCTTGTTTGCAGATGGGTAATCAGAAGAGTAGAGGGTGGAAAGCGTAATTTGAATATCATGCCAAAGCCATTGAGAAGTTTTGCGTTGAAAATATTGAAACCAAGACAGATGGTAAAATTGGCAAAGGCAATGACTCCTGGCGCTATTATTGCAATGATTTGGTTATCTAAACACAGCACTTGGCATGCAACTTCTTCCTGCTGCTGGAGCATTCTTTGATCCAATCCATGGGCTTCGAAAACTTTTGTTAATTAGTGGATACATTGGTTTGGGGATGGTGTCGTGTGGTCTTATTCTTGGCATATTAAATAGTATCAGAGAAGGTGAAAAACGACACGCGATTGGAAAAGTAGGTTGGCTGCTATTTGGATGGGGAGTTGTCCTTGTAGGATTAGCACTTTTGCACCATGAATCCATCAACCCCATCCGTAATGTAGCAGGAATTGGTTACTTTGGATTGCTTTTGGGAGGAATTGGTTTAATGTTCGTTGGAGAAGGTCCACGAGCTATCATGGAGTTACCATCTATAGTTAGTCACATACTCTCTTACACAAGAATTATTGGAATTCTTTTGGCATCAGTAATACTAGCCGATGTAATAGATTACATTTTCATAAGA
>CAYZOW010000021.1:5871-12389 GCA_964480245.1 uncultured Nitrosopumilaceae archaeon
CAATATTATAATTGGAGTCTTTGAACCTGGTATACAGGGAGCAAGATTGATTTACGTGGAATTTTTCTCAAAATTTTATCATGGAAACGGTAGAGCATTCAAACCATTTGGAAGCTCACGAAAGTATACTTTTGACCAATACGAATTAGAAATAAAAGAAAAAACGAAATAAAACCCATAAAAATAACTGTATCTTAAATCGACTAATAATACTTTAACTCATTAACATCTAAAATTCTCGTACAATATCTACATCGAAGCACAAGTCCTGTCTTGTCCACCACATCCATTATTGACTCAATATCTTCATCACTATTTGTTATGCACTCTGGATTGGAACACCTGAAAATTCGTTCAATCTCATTTGGTAAAGTAACACGTCTTTTTTCAACTAGTTTATAGTCTTTAATTATATTCACTGTAGCTTTTGGAGCAATTAGTGCAAGCTTGTTTGTATCATCGTCTTTTAGAAATCTATTTTCAACCTTGATTATGTCTTTTTTTGCAACCTTTGCACTAGGTACATTTAGTGCTATTGTAATTACATTGCCGTCTTTTCCGTCTATCTCAAGGGCATTAAGAACCTTGAGGCCTTTACCTGCCTCAATATGATCAATAACCGTTCCATCCTTGATTCGCCTTACAATAAGATCAGACTCTGACATTGGAATACTTTGTATAGTACTCATATATATTATTGAACGAAAATGAGCAATTCTTTTTTCCAAAAAGACATTGTCTCAATACGTGATTTTGATAAACAAAAGTTTGAGACCATTTTTGATGCTACTGATAAAATAATTAAAATGAATCCAAACGAGCGACGCGAACTTGCACGTGGAAAAACTTTGGGGTATCTGTTTTTTGAACCAAGTACTCGAACTAGACTGAGCTTTGAGGCTGCAATGGCATCACTCGGTGGAACATCTATTGGAATAGCAGATGCTTCATCTTCATCAGCAAAAAAAGGCGAAAGTCTTGCTGATACTGTAAGGATAATGGCGCTTTATTCTGACGTTCTTGTGCTAAGACATCAGTTTGATGGTTCCAGCAGGTTTGCAGCAGAAGTATCTCCAAAACCAATGATAAACGCAGGAAGTGGAACAGAAGAACACCCAACTCAAGCCATACTAGATCTTTATACAATAAGAAAAGAGAAGAAAAAAATCGATGGCTTGAAAATTGGCATAGTTGGTGATCTAAAATACGGTAGAACCGTTTATTCTTTATTGTATGCACTTGGAAATTATAAAGTCGATGTGCATCTGATTTCTCCACCTACCTTGAAAATCAGAGCTGATTCTACGTACGAAATAAAAAAGCGGTTGTCATACACAGAATCAACCGATCTAGAAGAAAGACTTGATGAGTTTGATGTACTCTATGTAACAAGAATTCAAAAAGAGAGATTTGCGGACGCAGAGGAATATGTCAAAGTAAAAGGTAGCTACAAGATTGGTCCTGATATGTTAAAGAAAATGAAAGACGATTCAATAATTATGCACCCATTACCACGTCTAGATGAGATTTCTCCTGAAGTAGATTCCACAAAACATGCAAAATACTTCAAGCAGGCTGAATATGGGAAGGATACACGTGCAGCACTTCTTGCTCTAATTTTAAACGAGAACGGTGTAGGTTAATACCTCGTTCTCAGTTGAATTGAATAAATTCTAGTGATGATAAGAACACTTGTCGCTATTATGAAAACTAAAATGGCAATTGGTCCAAATTCAGGAACTACTACCATGGCAAATTCAGTAGATGCTGAAGTTCCTCCAATCTTTTCAAATCTTACAATAATTGGACCTTTTTGACTCTCTGAAAAAGTAAAATCTTCAAATCCTCCACCAACTATTGCATTGCCAGAAGTTCTATGGATTTCTTTACCACTATGTAATATGACAAAATCATATGTGGATTGTCGTTTAGTATCAAGTGTAACAGGATCTCTTATCGTAAATATGAACTTGGTTTTCTGCCCTGGTTGTATAATGAGTGGATCCCATGAGAGATCAACTCGGAATTGTTGATTGTTTGTAAGTGCAGTGAGCGGAAACTGAGCTTGATCACTTGCAACAAGTTTGAACTTCATATAGTTTGGTAATTGATCACCTGCTTTTTTTTGCATATCTTTTAATACCTTCAGATGATCTTGTAAAATCACAAAATGTACTATCCTTCCGTCCTCTACCGAATAATCATCTACTGTAATTGAGGATTTGAATAAATCAATTCCATTTATCTGACCTGTGTAGCTAGGAGCCAGAAAATCTCCAAAAGTTTTTGGGAATAATATCTCTTCATGCACAAACGGAATCTGGCTAATATTCTGCTCGTTCCAGTCAAAAGGCATCTCAAACGATATTGTATTTTCATTAGGATCGTATGCAAAATTTGTTATAGTGTCATAGTATGATCTTATCCTAAACGTTATATCTTGACCATCTTTGCTTTTTTGACTATGATAGCTAGTCTGACCAATGCTGATATACGCATCATACTTTATTGGTTCATCAAGCACGTTATCTGGTTCGTCAATTGTACGAATTTCTATCTCTAAATAATATAACCCACCAGAATTAAAGACTGGTCCTGTTAATTCTATTGGTTTTGTATCCGTAGCAGTCCAGCCACCAAGTAGCGCTTCCTTTTCACCAGTAATCACAACATCACCTTCATTAGTTGGATGTACTTTTATTGTAAGATAGCCATCTTGTGTAAAGAAAAAATTTCTAAAAATCATTTTTTCTTTGTAGTTTAGACCTATGAGAAAGTTCACATTTTTAATATTCTCATTAGTTTTAGAATCAAAAGCTCGCACTTTGATCTGTTTATCAATTCCTTCATCATCATAAAAGGAAGGAAGCATCTCTGCGGAGATGGCAATGTTACGTCCTTTATAATTGACAGGTGGAGGTGTATCGATGCTAAGACCATGTCCAAATGCTTGACTTGCCAAAGGCAGAATTAGTAATAAAATAAAAAAGCTCGAAAAAATTTTATAATTCAATGAAGCACACACTCTTTCTTCTAATATAAATTCCTGCTATTATTGTCACAGCTGAACTTTAGCTATATCAATTACGTTAGAACAAACTTGACTTGATCCATTTTTCTATTGGTTTTAAAATCTTTTGTCATCACATCAACCTTGTCAGCTTGACCATGCAACAAAAAAAGCTCCATACACTTGTTTCCAGCTATCTTGCTATGAAGATGTGTGTCTATCAGCTCTTCATAATTATGTTTGATTCCTGTAACTACCTGCTCAGATTCTTCGTCATGAACAACCATAAGTATGGCATGAATCAAACCCGAAAGATTACTTCGTTGCTTTTCTTCTGAAATCAAGTTTCTAATTCCGGCTCGTATAATTTCAGATCTTCCGGAAAACCCCATGGATTTTTTCAACTTATCAACCTCGGAAAGAATTTCATCGTTTAATGATATGGATACAATCGGCATACCTAGACTATTATTAAGTATTTTATAAGTTTAGTAGTAATTATTATTAATATTTCTTAGGTTTATTAATAACATACTCGAACATGAAACGTGAATGACACAAGGGTTGCAATCCTAGCTATTTCCATAGTTATTCCGCTTACAGCATTTACGCTTTGGTTTTCTGATCAAAGCAAAACAACAAGCTTGGCTGAAGAAAAACAGATGAAAGTTCTTGTCTCCTTTTATCCACTTTACGAATTTACAAAAGAAATTGGTAAAGAAAGAATTGATGTTTCAATAATTATACCAGCAGGAATAGAACCCCATGATTGGGAACCAACAATTCAGGATCTTCAAAAAATGCAGAACGCAGACATGATTTTGATTAATGGTGCAGGTTTTGAAAGTTGGCTTGATGACTTTGTTACTAGCAATCCAAATGTTTTGGTTGTTGATACAAGCAAAGATATAGAACTAATGGACAGTTCTAAATTCTATTTCGAAAATGATGGATCTCACAAAGACCCACACATTTGGCTTGATCCTATTTTAGCTAAAAAACAAGTGCAGAATATAGCAAATGGATTAATGCATGTTGATCCAGAACATGCACAACACTATCAAGAAAATGCTGATGCATACAATACAAAATTAGGTTTGCTTGACAACAAAATTAGAACAGAGCTGTCAGTTTGCAGTAAAAAAGACTTTATTGCATTTCATAATGCATTTTCATATTTTGCAAAAGAGTATGATCTAAATCAGCATACTATAGTTGGAGTTGACGCAAATGCAGAGCCAACAGCAGTAACACTGCAACAAATTATTCAAAAGGCAAAAAGCTTGGATTTAGATATCATTTTTACTGAAGAAGCCGTAAATCCAAGGATATCTGAAGTCATAGCTGATGAGATAGGCGGCAAGGTATTGGTTTTAAGTCCAATAGAGGTAGCCGATAAGAATTCAGATTATATCCAGAAAATGGAACAAAATCTACTCAACCTCAAAGAGGAATTATGCCCATGAAATTAGTAGAAATTGAAAATCTTACAGTGGACTATGAGGGGATTTTGGCACTAGACAAAGTAAACTTCTCAATAGATTCCAAGGATTTCTTGGGAATAATAGGCCCAAACGGTGCTGGAAAGACCACCCTGTTTAGCTGCATGCTTGGCCTCTTAAACAACTACAAAGGAGAGATTAGATTTTTTGGAACAAACATAAGAAAATCAAAACAATATCTTCATCAAATAGGATACGTACCGCAGAAACCTGTCTTTGAAAAGAATTTTCCCGCTACAATATCAGAAGTTGTTGACATGGGTCTAACAAAAAATTCTAAAAATGATAAGATAGATGAGATTCTTCAGAAAGTATGGCTTCATGAACTAAGCCATAGGAGAATAGGTGATCTGTCAGGAGGACAACAACAACGAGTCTTTATTGCAAAAGCTCTCGTAAACGATCCACAAATTCTTATCTTAGATGAGCCTGTTACTGGCATAGATTCACAAAGCAAAGAATTGTTCTACCAGATTCTACATGATCTAAACCAGAAAGAAAATATCACAATAATCTGGTCGTCACATGACCTTGATGCAGTTGCTAAGCTTGCAACCAAAGTGGCCTGTCTTAATAGAACACTGTTTTTCCATGGAATATCGGAGGAGTTCTTCCACAATGAGAATCTGCTAAAGTTGTATTCAGAATCTTCAATGCAAATGCACATGCAACACCACGACGATTGAAATGACATTTGAGATTCTTTCTTATGGATTCATACATAGAGCGCTTATCTCAGGTATTGCTATAGCTCTTATGTGTTCAGTTGTTGGACTTTTTTTGGTTCTACGGCGATATTCACTTTTTGGAGATGCGCTTGCACACGCAGCTTTTGGAGGTATCGCTGCAGGACTTTATCTTGGAATTTATCCAATATGGGTTGCCTTCGCAGTTTCAATATCAAGTGCGCTTGGCCTGACAAAGATTAGACAAAAATTTCAGATTTCAGGAGACGCCACGGTAGCAATCCTGCTTTCATCTGGCCTTGCTATGGGTGTAGTTCTTATTAGTTTAGCAGGAGGATTTACTGTAGACATATTCAGCTTTCTTTTCGGGAGTATTTTGCTTGTAAGTTTGGAAAATACAATTTTGATTTTGGGTCTTGCAGGTTCAATTCTTATTGTGATCCTGTTATTATACAGGCAACTAGTGTATACCACTTTTAACGAAGAACAAGCCAAAGTTAGTGGCATTCAAGTTGAGAAGCTAAACTACTTGCTTGTTGCAATTGCTGGTATAACAGTAGTAAGCTCAATGCAGCTTGTGGGCATTTTACTTATTTCCTCACTTATTGTAATACCAAATGTTACTGCAATGATGTTTGGACGTGGTTTCAAGCAAACTTCTATACTTTCTATGACTTTTGCGGTCTTTTCTGTAGTAGCAGGAATACTAACTTCTTACAGCTTCAATATTGCACCAGGTGGAATGATAGTATTGATCTCTATAGCTATTTTTGCAATTTCACTTGTAATAAAATCAGCTGGGTTAATTAAAAACAAGACAATAGTTTTGAATACAAAATCTACATAATCTGATTTTATTTTAATTTATTAAACTATCAATTCTTCTTTTATCTTTAACACTTTTTACAAAGAACAATGATGTTGCAATAATACCTGCAGCAATCAAAGGAGATACGAGCTCAGCATACTTTATTTCAAATTCTTTGTTTGCAGATGATACTATCTGTCTTGGAATTTCAGTAACTGAAACCATACCAAGCTTCTGACCACGTTGTTCTACAAACCAGATATTTCCATTATCATCAGAAGTGAGAAATTGTACAAAGGATTGTTCAGTCGGAATAGAAACTTCTTTGAAATTACCATTGTAAGGATCGTAGATGCCTAATTTATCAACTGTGTGCTGTGCAAGCCAAATGTTGCCAAACTGGTCTGATGCCATTCCAAAAGGCAATGCGTCAGCATCTAAAACAGGAATCCTCTCAAATGTCTCAAGAACTGTATCAAACCTAGTTATAGTAGGTCCTGTATGTTCAGAAA
>CAYZOW010000021.1:12489-19092 GCA_964480245.1 uncultured Nitrosopumilaceae archaeon
GGATTTGAGATCTTTATTTTTAATGCAGATGTATCTGTAAGTGGTGTTCCATCCAAATCCAAAACAGACACAATAATCGTGTTTGTTCCACTTGAGAAAGGCACTATGTTTATGTCGAATTTAGCACCACTAGAGAATTGTACAGTTTGATATCCAAATGAAACCTCTTGAGCTTGCACCTCTTGGATTTCGCCTGCAGGAAGGGAACTATTTGCCAAAAGAGCAACAACACCAAGAAGCATAATCCCTACGGCAGATTCTATCTTAAGGGATTTTCTAAATTTGTTATAAACTACTATTGAGCCAGATTGAAGATTTTTTTCTGCTGGTTTTTGTATTCTAAACTGATTGTAGCCTCCTATTGCAATCATTATGCTGCCAAGTGCAACCTTGGCAAGTATTAGCTTGCCATATGTAGACCTATAAAGCAATCCAACATCGCTTTCTAAAAACCAAAGAAGTGTAGGTCCTATAATAATTAAAATTCCAACTGCAATTATGATCATGCTTGAAATTTTTGGTATGATCAATAGTGACATTAGTTCTTTTTTGTTAGATTCTAGCTTAGCAAAGGAAGGAATTATCACAAACGCAGTGTAAATTACTCCACCAATCCAAACAGAAGCAAGAAGATTATGCACATAATCTAATATCATGGCAGCTTCATGCATACTTGCAGCACCGTGCCCAAGCATTGTTGTTGTTGAAATAAGTCCAAGCGAAAATCCAAGTACAATAAGCTGTTGCTTTTTTCCAACAACTATTTTTCTTTCCGCCCAAAACCATACTACAAACAAGATGACAGTTAGTATCATTCTTGCAAGCCAAGTTGTGCCAAATCCAGTTTGTATAGCAGCAAGTGGTGAGGTTTGCAACGCTATTGATTGGACCGCAAGCATAGCAATGTTTGAGGCAAGAACCAAAAACAGACCTATGCCAATTAATTTTAGAAATACATGAGAATGTCTTTTCTGTAATTCTTCCAAGCTTTCTTTTATTGTGTTTTTTGTTATAACCGACTTCCAAATCAATAATGATGAGAGCGCTGCTCCAAGTACAATCACTTGGCCTACAAGGCCTGGGAATCTAGCTGCTGCCTCTGGGAAATATACTACCGGTTGCTCAGTTTCTTCCTCTAAAAGTGAAGGATCTATTCTCGCACTGCCTACTGCAAAAACAAAAGCATCACTTACGACATGCCCATCAACTTTGGAGAGCACTTTACTTGTTACCGTGTACACTCCACCATCTAATGACTCTGTAGTGACAATAAGCGAATCTTCACCTTGAAAATATTTTGTATCTTTATTGTCTACTTGGTTTCCATTCTTATCAAAAACTTTGATTGTGCTATAGTCTTGTTCTACTGCCTCAGAATAATGAATTACTATTTGGTTTATTTCTGTAGAAACATTTGATGCCTGAGCAGGCTCTGTATCTTTTATAAAAGGATGAGCCTGTGCAAGTCCAAAGTTAATACTACAAACAAAAATAAGAAAGACCATCGCTAGAAGTTTTCGCACAGTTACCAGAACATAGTCTAATAATTTAAACAATTGATTATTTTTATACTTGTACCAGAATTGAGTAAAGATAATAACATACGTAGGTTAGCTGCTACTCATGCAAAGACTTTCTCTTCTACTAGTTTTGTCTTTTCTGCTTATCTTCGGATTTTCTTCAGCCTATGCACATAAAACCATAACGGTGCAAAACCTTGAGATTGAAGTAGGTTGGCAAGAAGAACCACCACTTGTCGGTTTTATGAATGCAATTACTTTTGAAATAAATGAAAATACTCCAGATGGTCAAAGCGGTGTTAAAAACGCCTTCAAAAATTTACAAGCAACTATCAAATATGGAGGAATAACAAAAACACTAGACATTGATTCTGATCCAAAGGCAGGAAGTTATCACTCTAAGATAATACCAACCAGAACTGGTAGTCTTGCTGTAGAATTAAAAGGCAATATTAATGGGGTGCCAATAGATTCTGAAATTCCAATTGAGGACGTAGAAGATAAGGGGATGCTTGCATTTCCTGATACCACAGGTTCGTCCGAACAAGATATTACTGCCATAAAGAATGCTATGGCTGGATTAGAGAAAGAAGTAACTGAACTCAAAACCAAACTTAGTGGAGTAAACACCGCATCCGTGGAATTTGATATAGAAAATGCCTATAATTTTGCAGTATTCGGGCTTTCTCTTGGAGCTGCAGGAGTAATCTTAGCGATAATTGCCATGATAAAAAGAAAATAAAGGTTTAGAGTTTTGGAATTATTCTGGTCTTCGCAGTAACTGCTATGATACTTACTATGCTTATTGCAAGCACAAGTGCTGCAATAGTGCCAAATTCCGGAACTACTTGCAAGGAAACTACTTCACCTTGAGGACCAGTCCAAGTTGCTTCCTCACCAGGAAGTCCAATGCCAAGTATGGTTACTTGTATATCAACTGGGCTGTCAGATGATAAAGCATCTGTAACATGCATACCTTCTCCACCATGCTCGTGCATACCTGATTCAGAAATTACCTCACTTCCATCTTGTGTTGCACTTAGGTCATAGTTGATATGCGATATCATGTTTCCATCAGCATCCGTGAAGGTTACAACTATTGTCATTTCTTCACCTGTTTTTGGTATACTTGATTCAATGTCAATATGCACAGAACCATCAGCTGACATTGCAGACACGTAAGTCTCTTCCTCTTCCATCTGTTCCTCTTCTTCCATCATTCCAGCTTGAACAGTTACAATTCCTTCCATCCATGGGTGAACCATGCAGAAGTACTTGAATGTTCCAGCTTCCTCAAATTTGAAAAAGAACGTTTTGCCAGGTCCTAGCAGACTGCTGTCAAAGACTCCATCAGGCCCTTCTCCTTTTATATCACCACTTGTAACTGTGTGAGCAGCTGTGTCCTGGTTATGCCAAGTGACTTCTCCACCGACATCTATTATTGTTTCATAAGGTTCAAAACAAGAATTTGTTTCTTCACATCCAGGGGTGGATGAACCTATTGCATTGCGTACATCGACCTTCATATGATCAGCAAAGGCAGATGGTGTAATTGCCATAATGCCAGCTACAAGAGTCAAAACAAGAAAGAGTGAACCTATTGATTTTGACTTCATGTTCTGAGTATTTAAAAGCGGCTTATAAAAATGTGATCTTTACTCTTTGTATTGTTTTCACAATTAACCATGCTGAAAATATAGCTCCAATTCCTACAAGCAACAAAACCGTAGATGATGTTGTAATCATCATAAACTGGGCATTTCCAGTCAGGATTGAAACTAACGTCAAAGTCAGTACTACAGAAATTATAGCAACAACATACTTGAGTTGGAGTTTTGTTCCGTTCCTGATAGACTTGGCAGCAAGACCAAGAGGCCAAAGATAAACTGCACCTATTAGTGATGATGCTATGATTCCTGATGTTAAAACTGAGATCTCACCATCTCCAACACTTGAGAGCTTCGCAATTTGCAAGATTCCAAGCAGAGGTGTTATTCCAGCTCTGATAGATTCCTGTAAAAAGGGATTATTTCTTTCAATGTCTGCAACTGTTGGACTAAAAGAATAGTATACCGCATTAAACACATTAAGAAAACTAGAACCAGATGCGGTTGCCATTATGGTATTGTCTCTGTATTCTCTTAGAAATTGTACTTGTGGTGCAAGCTCAGATCCAAATGCTGCAGTTGCAATAAGGCAACCATTTGGCGGCGTTGTATTGTCACTTTCACTACCAACAGAAACTGAAAATACAGCAGATTCTATGGGAATTGGCTGAAACAAAATACCTTGTACATCAACAGAAACTTGGTATACTCCTCCCTCTGTAAACTCGTAAGGAATAGTAACTGAACCGATTGCAGTATGAGTTAACGGAATTCCAAATACTTGTGCTGTTCCTTTGCTTACAACTACAGAGTAGTCTATGTGTTCTTGAATTGCATTTGTGTTTTTGTTTATAAAGTTAATTTTGAATTTTGTTTGTTCATCTATATTTGGAGTAGCTGGAATAGTAGACAATCCCACATTAATAGTACCACTATCAGTTGATTGAACTATCTCTACAGATTGTTCTTGTGCATAAACAGGAAATAATACAAAGGTTAACAAAACCAATATTGAAAGAATTTTCAACGACATAATTTTTCTGGCAAATTAGATAAGAACTCATCTTGTATTTATTGTACATAATTCTAGTTTCATTCTATTGTTATTGTACCATTCATTTCAGGGTGTATTGTACAATAGTATTGAAATGAACCGCTTTTATCTACAATAAAAGTAATAGTCTGAGTTTCAAAATATCCCAAGTCTCTTGAATGAACATTAAATTCATCTATGTTGATATTGTGCTTTGAACCAGTATCTTTGTCCTCATTAATTAAGTGAATAGATTCCAACTGTCCTTTTGTCAAATGAATTGTGGGATTGATGTGACTTCCTGCAACACTCTTTTTACCACTAGTTAAAGATTGACTAGCAAATACATAGCCTGTTTGAGAAGAATGTACAGCTTTAATGTAGGTATTACCAGGTGCTGCAAAAATTGGAACAGTACCATTTACCGGAATCATTGAATTCATGCCAAAATGTGCAATTATTGTGGCGATGGTAACTGTTACACCAATCCCTATTATTTTGTTTTTATTGAATTTACTTTGTACATTCTTTTTTTGTTTTTTTGACATTAGAATAAACTAGCACCATTATGTGAGTAATATTAATCTAATTAACACCAGTTTATTATCTAAATCTTATTTTGCATTATTAGAATAAATGATTAGATGCAATGAAGACTCATGAGCTTGCCTGTGGTTTTACCACATGTAATGATATGGCGTGATCATCTATTAGAGCACCTACTCCAACTGAGACATCTTTTATTCTAAGTACAATTTTTCCCAAATCTTCGTCTAAAAGATTATACTTTTCTGCTAGAATATTTTTTATTCTCATTTCCGTATTTGATATCTCATTCAAAGTTGATGGTATGGAAACGTCAAGCGGCTTTCGTATCATGTCTTTTGGGATCATCCCAGTACTATCTTGAATTATGTAAAATGAGATCTTGTCCACAATAACCTCATGTGGAAGGGTTGTAAGTGCATTTGCTGTATAGAATACATGAACATCAAGAAGATTGATCTCATCTTCTGAAAGATTTTTTATTACTACACTACTCTCAGATCCTACCATTGAATCTAATTGAATTCTAATTATCGCAAAACCTTCTACAAGTTTTTCACTGTTGTCTCCAAAACCAAGTACATTCCTTACTTGCTTACAAGCAATACCAGTAGATGTTTCTCTATCCAAACTTTTTACAATTGCATTTGAGCTTGGTCCGTCATTTATCACAACATTCCAAAGTATTGTAAGTGGGAAATTTTGTTTGTTAAGAATGCTAATGTCAGTATCATAATGACCAGGTCTTAGTGGCCCTTCATCTCCAAAAACAGAACCACATACAAATTTTGCACTATATGTAATGTTTCGTATAGGACTCGTTCCAACGGAATTAGTTCCCATTGGTGTGTTAGTAAACGATGCAACTGCTGATCCATCTTTTACTTCTACTATCTTTGAAAGTTTGTCAACATCATATCCTGAAGGTGCTTTGATTTGAGTAATGGTGTAGTTTCCATTTTTTATGCCGCCTATTGTTATGATCCCATCCTTATCCTTCTCCGTATCTGATGCAGAATTGTCTTTAATTGTGTAAGCTCCGGTTTTTTTGAATGGATCAGGTGTAATGGAATATTCTCCACCACTAAGTAAGACGTTATCCTTTGTTAGTGTGATTATGGTTATAGATGGACTTTGAGCAAAAGCAAAATTCTGTGTACTTTGTGGAGTAAGGTTTAGTGAAAAATAAAAAGCAAAAATGACAATAAATACACCTAAAATAAAAGAAACTCTTTTCCAGCTCTTCATTTTCTTATTTTGCCTTTATTCACCAATCATTTATATCATTGGCAAGAATCTGACCAAGAATTAAATAGAATAATTACTTGTTTTCGCCTATGCAATTTATTTCTATCAAGAGTACACTGTCAATAGTTTGCACACTTACACTTCTTCTCACTATAGTTTCTTTAGTGCCTTTTGAGGCACATGGTGATGGTCTTACACAAGAAAACCTACCTCCTGCAAGTATAGGAGATAGACAAGCAAGTCTTTTTATAAAAATCAGTCCACCAATCCTAACTTCAGAAACTGTTCAAGACACATTTTTACAACTTAGACTGTTTGACGCAAACAATAACCAGACAATCCAACACACATCATTTTTCATTACAGTAAGAAAGAACAACGATTTGCTTATGAGAGATCTTTTCCACACCCATTCTGGACTTTTAACAATTAAGATCGAACCAACAAACACACCTGGAAAATGGCAGACATTTGGTGATATAGAACCATTTCAAGGAGGATGGACCTCAACAAATGATCAACTAAGTGTGAAAGCACCAATACTTTTAGAGGGCGGATTGTATCATTTTGAAATAGAAATCTTCGGAATAGATAATGACAGAAATATCTTCATTCCAGCTGATGCACCACGATTTGATTCATGGCTTAG